>CANQTP010000029.1 GCA_947626755.1 uncultured Clostridia bacterium | reverse complement strand
AGCTGCTTACAGATAATATTGCTTTTGCTCTTCTTTAATTTAAAAAATTTTCTCTCCTGTTTTTTAGGTGAGTATCTCTTTTTGTCTCTTGTTAATTTTCTGTTAATTCTGCTCTTTTACTATTGACTTTTCATAGCTGGTCTCCTTTCGTTATCGTATCTGACCGTTTCCGTCAATAAGATATTTCATGGAAGTAAGTTCTCTCAGTCCCATAGGACCGCGGGCATGAAGTTTCTGTGTGGAAATGCCTATCTCCGCGCCGAAACCGAACATTCCTCCGTCGGTAAAACGTGTGGAAGCGTTCACATAGACTGCCGCCGCGTCAATTTCGTTCTTGAATTTCTCGGCATATGCAAGGGAATTTGTCACAATGCACTCGCTGTGTCCCGTGGAATATTTTGAAATATGCTCAATTGCTTCGTCGATGCCGGAAACGACTTTTACCGAGATGATATAGTCGAGGAATTCCGTTGCATAATCCTCTTCCGTTGCGGGAACAACACATTCTCCAAGGATCGCGGCAGTCTTTTCACAGCCGCGGAATTCCACATTATGCTCGTCAAGGCGTTTCTTGATAAGCGGCAGAGCCTTGTCCGCGATCTTTTCGTGAACAAGCAGGGATTCTACAGCGTTGCATACTGACGGACGCTGGGTCTTGCCGTTGTCAACGATGTTGACAGCCATTTCAAGATCGGCAGTCTCGTCCACAAATACATGGCAGTTTCCAACCCCTGTTTCAATTACGGGAACGGAAGCATTTTCCTTTACAGCTCGGATAAGTCCTGCGCCGCCACGCGGGATCAGCACATCAAGGTAACGATTGCATTTCATAAACTGAGTGGTAACTTCGCGGGTGGTGTCGTCAACGAACTGTATGGCATCGGTGGGGAATCCGCAGGAAGTTATTGCTTCGCGCATGATATTGCAAAGGGTCTTGTTGGAATTGTACGCTTCTTTTCCGCCGCGGAGAATTACAACATTTCCCGCTTTGAGACATAGAACAGCCGCATCAACGGTAACATTTGGGCGGGATTCAAAAATTATGCCTATTACCCCAAGCGGAACGCGTACTTTCGTTATCCGCATACCGTTGGGGCGAACCGAACCGGAATCCGCCGAACCGATGGGGTCGTCAAGTTTGATAACGTCACGGACACCGTCCGAAATGCCTTTTATACGTTCTTTGGTAAGGCGGAGACGGTCCTGCATAGCCGCGGACATTCCGTTTTCCTCAGCCGCCGCAAGGTCTTTTTCATTGGCGGAAAGTATCTCTTCCGTTCTGTTTTCAAGCGCTTCCGCAATTGCAGAAAGAGCCTTGTCCTTTTCGGACGTGGAAGCGCACCGCAAAGCCTTTTCGGAAGCCTTGGCGTTTGCGCCTAAAGTTTCAATATAAGTCATATAAGTTCCTCCGTTCACTTTTCGGTAAATACCGTGCCTACCTGTTTGCCGTCAAAAAATTCATAGAGAATATAGGGATTTCTTCCGTTGAGAATTGCCATATCCATGCCCGCGCCCATGGCAAGTTCGGCGGCGTTGAGTTTTGTCACCATTCCGCCCGTTCCGAGTTTTGAACCCGCGCCGCCTGCAAGGGAACGTATATGGTCGTCAACTTTGTTTATAACGGGAATGACTTCCGCGTCGGGATTTTCATTGGGGTTTCCGTTGTAGAAGCCGTCAATATCCGAAAGGATTATAAGCATATCCGCTCGGCTGATTATCCCGACGTGCGCCGCAAGACTGTCGTTCTCGCCAAGTTCAAGTTCCAGCTCGTCAATGGCAACGGTGTCGTTCTCGTTTACAACGGGAATTACATTATGGTCAAGAAGTTTCTCGAAAGTGTTTACAACATTGTTTTTGCGGGGAGTGTCAAGAATATATCTTGTAAGAAGTATCTGTGCAACGGTGATGTTGTGTTCCCCGAAAAGCTTGTCGTACATATACATAAGCTCGCACTGTCCCACAGCGGCACAGGCTTGCTTCATAGGTGTGTCCTTGGGACGTTCGGTAAGGCTCATTTTGGACATTCCCAAGCCGATCGCTCCCGAAGAAACAAGTATTATATCCTTTCCGCTGTTGTGAATGTCCGCAAGTACTTTTACCAGCTTTTCAACGCGGCGGATATTGAGTCTGCCCGTTTTATGCGTAAGTGTGGAAGTTCCCACCTTTACGACTATCCTCTTTTTTTCGTTTATATCAAACATACAAAATTTTCCTTTCATTATATAACAGTATTTATCGGGTTTCCGTCAATAAATGCTTTCAGGTTTTCCGCAACAGTTTTCACAAGACGTCTGCGTGTCTCCAGAGCCGCCCATGCGATATGGGGAGTGATAATGCAGTTCTTTGCATCACGGAGCGGAGTATTTTCAGACATGGGTTCTTCGCAGAGAACATCTAACGCCGCCCCTGCAATTTTTCCGCTGTTAAGAGCCTCCGCAAGGTCCGCTTCGTTCACCACCGCGCCCCTGCTGGTGTTTATGATAATGCAGGAGGGCTTGCAAAGGTCAAGAACGCTTTTGTTTATCATGCCGTTGGTAATTTCCGTAAGGGGGCAATGCGCGGTTATGAAATCCGATTCGCGGAAAAGTTCTTTCAGATCGACAAACTTCACCGAGCTGTCCTGTTTTGCCGTGCGGGTGTTTACAATGACTTTCATGTCAAACGCCTGTGCAATTGCCGCAACTTTCCTGCCTATAGAGCCGTAACCGATAATTCCTATAGTTTTCCCTGCAAGTTCGGTTATCGGGAAAACAAAGTCGGAAAAGGTCTCCGAGCGTATCCAGCCGCCGTTTTGCACAAATTCCGCGTACTTGGAAGTTTTCCCCGCAAAATACAGTATAAACGAGAAAACCTGCTGTGCCACCGCCGCCGTGGAATAGGCGGGAACGTTTGAAACGGTTATGCCCAGTTCCTTACAGGTCTCAAGGTCGATATTATTATACCCCGTAGCGCAGAGACCTATATATTTCAGGTTCGGACAAGCTTTCAGAACTTCCCTTGTGAACGGCGTTTTGTTGCAGAGAACGGCTTCCGCGTCCCCCACATTTTCGGTTATCCTTTCAACAGGCGTAAGGGGGAATTCCTTTACATCGCCCAGCTTATATATTTCTTCAAAGGAAACATCGCCTTTGGATACTGTTTTAGCTTCCAGTATGGCAATTTTCATAACTTTTCTTCTCCTTTTTGAAAAATCAACATTACTATTATACCACATTATCCCGCATATTTCAATACCCAAAATGCCAAAATACCAAAGACTTCCGTCAGACACGGGTCATAACAATTTTTTAAAAAAACATCAGCAAAAATTTGTTTAACTGCAATTGACATGGGAAATATTATATGTTATTATATAGTTTGGAGATTTTTTTGAAAGGAGCGGCATTCTGCCGGGTCGTAAAAAAATCATGGTTCTTGAATTTGTATTATTGATAATAGGCTTTGTCCTGCTCGTTAAAGGCGCGGACGTGTTTGTTGACGGAAGCTCGTCCATTGCAAAATTCCTGAAAATCCCGTCCATTGTGATAGGTCTTACCATAGTAGCCTTCGGCACAAGCGCCCCCGAAGCCGCCGTAAGCATTATCGCGGGAATAGACGGTTCAAACGACATCGCCGTGGGAAATGTCATCGGCTCCAATATGTTCAACCTGCTTGTGGTAATGGGAGTAAGCGCGGCAATAAGACCTATAAACATTCAGAAACAGATCTTAAAGTCGGACTATCCTTTCATGCTTATTGCAACATTTGTCCTTGCGGTCATGTCATTTGACGTTTTCTTCGGCAACGGTCAGGCAAACACCATTGCGCGGAACGATGCCGTAATAATGCTTGTTTTCATGGCAATATTCCTTTTTAATGTAATATCTTCCGCTCTTGCATCGCGAAAGGAAAAGCTTGCCAACGGCACTGCCGAGGAAGAGGAAAAGCCCAAGTACGGAATAGGGCTCAGTATTCTTTTCACAATAGGCGGTCTTGCGGGAATTGTCATAGGCGGCGAACTTGTTGTTGACAGCGCAAAGGAAATTGCCCTCGGATTCGGAATGAGCGAAACACTTGTGGGGCTTACAATAGTTGCGGTGGGAACTTCCCTTCCCGAACTTGTAACAAGCATTATGGCTGCCCGCAAAGGCGAAAGCGACATCGCCGTGGGAAATGTCGTAGGCTCCAACATCTTCAATATACTGTTCGTTCTCTCCGCTTCCGCAGTCATTACCCCGATCGCAAATATAGACTCAAAGGCTATGACGGATATGCTCATTCTCATTGCAGTCTCGATAATTGCATATATTTTCTGCACAACAAAGAAAAATGTCAACCGCATAGAGGGGATCATACTTTGCCTTTTCTATGTGGGATATATGGCGTTTGCGATAGCAAGAGAATACTGATATAAGGAAATGATAATTATGAATACACTATGCAATATAATTAAAGAACAGCTTTTTCCTAATTTTGTAAATCTTGAAACTGCCATAAAGACTTATGACCGCAATGCTCTTGTATGCGGTTCTCCTGCATGGAGATATGTTTATCACACTATACACTCTGCGGACAAGTGGTTTTTTGACCCATTCGTCTATGATGAACCAAAATTTCACGAAAACGGTATGGACAACCCCGATATTCCCTGTTCTGCTCAATTAAGTGACAAGGAACTTCTTGACTACTTATATGCTGTAAAGGATAAAACTTTACAGTTTATGGACAGCCTTACCGATGAAATGCTTTCCGAAAAGCCGGAAAATTGCCCCTATACCCGACTTGAACTTGTACTTCGGCAATTCAGGCACATTTCTTTTCATACGGGAATGATAAACGGTCTTACCATTGAAAAAACAGGAAAATTTCCCATATATGTGGGAGACAGCAACAGTATGAGCAGACTTGACAACGATCTTTACGATGAATAACTGAAAGGAAGTTTCTATATGTACCGGAAGCCCGCAACAGTTGCGGCAATTCACGACCTGTCCGGAGTGGGACGATGTTCCCTTTCGGTGATACTGCCCACAATGTCCGCGCAGGGAATACAGGTCTGTCCCGTTCCCACGGCGATACTTTCTACCCATACGGGAGGTTTCGGAGATGTTGTCCTGCGGGATCTTACCGACTATATCCCCTCCGCTCTGGAACATTACAAGCGGCTCGACTACAAGTTTGACTGCGTTTACAGCGGTTTCCTTGCTTCAAAAGAGCAGATAGACCACTGTCTGGAATTTTTTGAGTATTACAAAAATTCCCTGAAAGTAGTAGATCCTGTCATGGCTGATAACGGCAAACCATACAAGACCTGCACTTCCGAACTCCGTTCCAGAATGGGTGAATTAGCCGCCATCGCGGATATAATTACCCCAAATATCACCGAAGCGGCAATGCTTTTAGGGGAAGACCCCAATCAACCCGATGTTACCATGCAGAAGATAAAAAGCTATCTTGTCCGTCTTTCGGAACTTGGTCCCGATATTGTAGTCATAACCAGCGTTTTCTCCGACGGTAAGGCTTACAACGTCGGCTACGACCGTGAACACAGCAAGTTCTGGCGCGTTCCCTACAATCTTATAAGCGCAAGTTATCCCGGAACAGGCGATGTTTTTGCTTCCGTGCTGACAGGCTCTATTCTCCGCGGAGACAGTCTCCCTATTGCAATGAACCGCGCAACGGCATTTCTGGAATTTGCCATAAAGACGACTTACAGCTATTCAACCGATGTCCGCGACGGCATTATGCTGGAACGCTGCCTGAATTTTCTTATAGAAAACCCCACTCTTTGCGATTATGAACAAATGTAAGGAGCGCTTGATATTTACAATTTAAACATTGTCCTCGTTGAGCCTCAGATCCCACAGAACACAGGTAATATTGCCCGTACCTGCGCCGTTACCGGAGCAAGACTTCACCTTGTTAAACCGTTGGGTTTTGAGGTCAGCGACAAGAATCTGAAACGTGCCGGGTTGGACTACTGGCACGAACTTGACATTACATATTATGACGGTCTTGAAGATTTTTTCACAAGAAACAAAGACGGAAATTTCTACTATTTCACTACAAAGGGGCTTAACACATACAGCGATGTGAAATTTCCAAACAACAGCTACCTTGTTTTCGGAAGAGAAGATGCGGGACTTCCCGAATCCCTGCTTGTACGGAACAGGGAAAGCTGTCTGCGTATACCCATGCGCCCAAGGCTGAGAAGCCTTAATTTATCAAATTCCGTGGCAATTGCGGTCTATGAAGCCCTGCGGCAGTGGGATTTCCCCGACCTTGCTTCGGAGGGACAATTAACACAATACAGATGGAACTAATTTTGAAAGGAATGAACAACAATGAGCAAGATCAAGCTTATGACCGACTCGGCGTCCGATATTCCCAAGGAATATGAGGAAAAGTATGACATACGCATACTGAGATTTCCCATTACTTTAGGTGAAAAGTCTTTCTTTGACCGTGACTACGACTATATGGAATATTATGACATGATAATCAATTCCAAGGACTTCCCTACCCATGCGCAGATAACGGCGTTTGAATTTGAGGAACTTTACAAGGAATATTACGAACAGGGTTACAGCGACCTTATATACGTTGCTATTGCGTCTCTCGGTTCAAACACCTACAACAACGCTGTAATGGCGGTAAAGAATTTCTTTGAAAACAACCCCGAAGCCGAAGGAAAATACAAAGTCCACGTTATTGATTCGGGGAACTACACGGGAGTTTACGGATTCCCGCTTATAAAAGCCGCCGAAAAGATCGAAAATGGCGCGTCCGCTGATGAAGCCATCGCTTATATGCAGGACTGGCTTTCCTGCGCGGAAGTGCATTTCGGCTGTTATTCGCTGGAATTTGTAAAGCGTTCGGGACGTGTAAGCACTGCCGCCGCTTTTGTGGGCGAACTTATGGGACTGCGTCCTGTAATTGAAATAAAGGGCGGAATTTCCTCCACCGATGCGAAAGTCCGCGGAGACAAGGCAATTATCCCGAAAGTGGTGGAGATCACCGCCGACAGGATAATCCCAAAAACGCCATACTGCTTGGTTTACGGATATTTTGAGGACGCAGAGCGGGAGCTTGCAAAGGAACTTACCAAAAAGCTCGGCTATCCGCCCGAGATGTCTTTCCGCATAGGCGGAGTAATTGCCGCAAACGCAGGTCCGAAACTTGTGGGAGCGTTTTTCAAGGGGAAATAAACTAAAATGCGCTGCCGAAGATCCCGACAGCGCATCTAATTATTTTATAAGTTTTCGTATCTCTTCTTTGGAAAAATTATACTTTTTGTCGCAGAAATGACAGCAGACTTCTATGTTATCCTCCTCTTCCGACATCTTTGTAAGTTCTTCCCTGCCAAGACTTATAAGCGCACGCTCGACACGCGCCTTGCTGCAATCACACCGATATTCACAGTCGAAAGAATCCAGAATATCAGGTTCAAGACCGTCAAGAACTTTCATTGCAATATCTTCGGAAGTCATTCCCGAATCAAGCATTTTTGTAACGGGAGGAAGCTTGTCTATATTTGCTTCGAGAATGTCGATGCATTTCTCGTCCGCAAAGGGCAAAAGCTGTATAAGATAACCGCCTGCCGCTTTTACCGTAAGGTCGGGATTTACCAGAACTCCAAGCCCGCAGACGGTGGGGATCTGTTCGCTTACCGCAAAATAACTTGCAATATCTTCCGCAATTTCTCCCGAAACTATGGGAACTTGTCCCACATACGGCTCTTTAAGTCCCAGATCTTTCACAACTGAAAGCGTTCCGTTGCGACCGACAGCACCCGCAACATCAAGTTTTCCGAACTTGTTTAGCGGTATCTCAACGATCGGATTTGAAACATAGGATCTTACATTTCCCCTGCTGTCCGCAACGGCTATAAGAACTCCCGTTGCTCCGTCACCGTTCAGGCGGATAGTTACAGAATCGTTTTCACCTTTTAAACCTATCCCGATCAGCGAAGCGGCGATCGAAAGCCGTCCGAGTGCGGCAGTGACAACAGCGGAAGGCTGATGTATCTGTTCTATTCTTGAAACTATGTCCAGAGCGTCAATAGCTGTAGCCGTTACCGAAGCGTCCGCGGAAATAGTCCTTACTATCTTAGCCATTTTATCAGACCTTTCTCGTTACATAGACAAGCTTTTCGCTGTCCGCCCTTGGCGGGTCAAAGCTGTCATAATCATATTTTGCGGCAATTTCCAGACCGCTTTTTATAAGAAGTCCATCAATGATATTTTCATCAAAAGCTATCTCGGAAAATCCGTCCTCATAGCGTTCGTACGATCCGCTTTCAATACGTTCAAAAAACGTCAGCGACATATCCACACGGCTGTCATCTCCGCCGTTATAGGTATTCTGCCAGACGCAGAATACATTTTCCATATCATAAACGAAAGTGTTATTCCCGAGAATATCCTTATGCTTATGCGGAGTGTTTATATCAAAGATAAAGAGTCCCTCGGGTTCGCAAAAAAGAGAGACTCTTTCAAATGTACGTCTTACAGCGGAAATATCAGGCAGGTGATTTATCCCGTCCAGAGCGCAGACAGTTACATCAATAGTTCCGAACATATCAAGTTTTGTCATATCCTGACAAAGATACTGAATGTTCAGACCGCTTTCAATTTTCTTTTCAATGGCGGCATTCAGCATATCCTCCGAACTGTCGATGCCGATAACATCATAACCCATTCTGCTGAATTCTTCCGAAAGACTTCCTGTTCCGCAGGCAAGGTCAAGCAGGATATTCTTTCTGCCGCCGTGAAGTTTTATAAGCGAATCAAAATACTCCGCACGTTTTTTGTAGGAAATATTTTCCGTCAATTGATCGTAAAAGTAAGCAAAGCTTCTGTAACCGCTCATTGTTTTTTGCGTCCCTTTTTATTCAGGCGTTTAAAAACAAGATCGTATCCGCCGCTTCCCTGATAGCTGAGAGTGCGGTTCACGCGGCTGATGGTAGCGGTGCTTGCACCTGTTTCGGCAACAATATCCTTGTAGACTTTTTTATTTGTAAGCATTTTCGCCACCTGCATTCTCTGGGACATTGACTGGAGTTCTATCACCGTACAAAGATCGCCGAAAAACGCTTCGCACTCCTCCTTGTTTTTAAGGCAGAGTATAGCTTCATAAAGGTCGTTCATATGTTCATCATTAAGTTTGTTGTTCATGGAAAAATCCCGTTCCTTTCACTTCATGATATTGATAACGCAGTCACTCTTAAAGTATGCTGTTATCATTTTACCACACTATAGTGAAAAAGTAAATAGTTTTTTTGAAATTTTATTCATCATTTCTGATAATATCGTCAAGAGTTTCCCTCTTTACTGCAATGCGGGACTCGCCGTTCTTTACAAAAACCACTGCTGGCTTGCGGAGCCTGTTGTAATTTGAGGACATGGAGTAGTTATACGCGCCTGTGGCAAGAACTGCAATAATATCTCCGGGAACAGCTTCCTGAAGCGGCATACCCTCGCCGATCAGATCGCCGCTCTCACAGCATTTTCCCGCAATTGTAACGACCGTGTCCTTGGGCTTTGAAGCTTTATTTGCAACGACAGCATCATATTTTGATTTGTAAAGCGCATATCTTGGGTTGTCGCACATTCCTCCGTCAATGGAGACATAGGTGCGAATGTTGGGGATATGCTTTACCCCGCCGACTGTGTAAAGTGTGATCCCCGCAGGCGCGGCAATTGAACGTCCCGGCTCGATAAGTATGAACGGAAGTTCAATTCCCTTTTCTGCACAGAGTTCTTTTACCTTTACAGAAACTTTTTCCATATATCTGTCGTATGGAACGGGAGTATCGTCCTCGGTGTATTTTATTCCGAAACCGCCGCCAAGGTCAAGTTCTTTGATCTCATGTCCGAGTTTTGTTTTTATGTCGGAAATGAAATTTATCATAATTTCCGAAGCAAGAACAAAAGGATCAATGTCAAATATCTGACTTCCGATATGGCAGTGAAGTCCCACAAGATCTATATTTTCCAGTGAAACGGCTTTCTTTACCGCTTCAAATGCTTCTCCCGTTTCAAGCGCAAAGCCGAATTTGCTGTCTATCTGACCTGTTTTTACAAAATCGTGGGTATGCGCGTCAACTCCGGGTTTTATGCGGAACATGATATTTGCTTTTATGCCTTTTTTCTTTGCAATATCGTTCAGGCGTTCAAGCTCGAAAATATTGTCAACAATTATCCTGCCCACATTGTTTTCAACGGCAAGAAGCAGTTCTTCATCGGTCTTGTTGTTGCCGTGGAAACAGATCTTGTCCATGGGGAAACCCACCGAAAGCGCGGTATACAATTCACCCTCGGAAACTACGTCCAGACCGATGCCCTCGTCCATCATCACCCTGCACATTTCCTTGCAGCAGAATGCTTTGCTTGCATAGCAGACAAGTCCTCTGCCGCCGTAGTATTTATCTATGGACTGCTTGAAACTGCGGCAGTGTTCGCGGATAAGATCCTCGTCCATAACATAAAGCGGAGTGCCGTATTCAGCTGCAAGATCCACAGTATCAATTCCGCCGATGGTCAGATCTCCTTTATCATTTACGGATAAATTTTTTGAAACAAACATTTTGTATTTCCCCTTTCATTCTTCTGAAACCGATTCCGAAATAAGCGCGCGTATATAGTCAGTTCCCTCGCCTGTCACGGCTGAAAATTCCACATTTTTAATGCTTTCAAAGCATGGTATCTCCGATGCAAAGCCGATCCTGCGCCGTTCCCGTTCCCGCCTTGAAAGCTTATCTGCTTTTGTGAAAACGATAATAAACGGCAGTTCGCAGTCAATAAGAAAATTTATCATATGCAGATCGTCCGCAGAAGGCGGGTGACGAATGTCGATAAGCTGAACGATAAGCGCAATATCCCTGTCGGAATGGAGATAGCCTTCGATAAGTTCAGCCCATCGGAGTTTTTCATTTTTAGCGACTTTTGCGTAGCCGTATCCGGGAAGATCGGTCAGAAAGACGTCTCCCAGATCATAAAAGTTTATGGTAGACGTTTTCCCCGGAACAGCGGAGACCCGCGCAAGATTTTTCCGATTGAAAAGCTTGTTTATAAGGGAAGATTTCCCCACATTTGACCGCCCCGAAAAAGCAATTTCAGGCTTTGTCGGCGCAGGTATCTGATCAAACCTGCCGTAAGAAGCGTAAAATTCCGCAACATTAAAATTCATGCTCCACCTCCTGTGGGATCAAACCTTATGCAGAATATGCAATTTTTGTAAAAATCAAATTTAAATACAGCAAATGCCAATTGCACGTACATGATAATTATATCATGTAATTATGGATATTTCAAGAGTTTTTGAAAAATTTATACAACTTTGTTTATCGGCAATAATGAATTTTGAAAAGAGGAAAAATTCAATTTTCCTTTGTCATGTATCAATACGCACAATTTCCGTGATGATACGATTACGGTATATAATATCGTTTCTTTCGGTAAATCCAAGCTTTTCCCAGAAAGCATTTCCGTCCGTATTTTTTGAAAAAACGACTAAAGCCGCCTTGTTTATCCCAAGAGATCTTAAAGCTTTCATAGTATTTTCAACAAGTTCCGTACCGATCCCTCTGCCGCGGAAATCGGGTAAAACAGCAGTATGGTAAATATATCCTCTCCTGCCGTCATTTCCTGCAATTATAGTTCCGACAAGTTTCCCGTTCTCTTCCGAAACAAAACAGGTATCCGGATTTCTGTTCAGAAATTTTTCTATACCTTCTTCAGAATCGTCAAGATCATTCAATCCCATACCTTTGCAGGAAAGCCACAGTGAATATACTTGCTCGTAATCTGAAATTTTCATTTTCCTGATATTCATTTTATCCTCCAAAATTACGATTTTCTTTTCTTATAAACGGTTCATTTACTGTTTTATCGGTAAGAATATGATATTTTTCGGGACGTCTGAAAGCATTGCCCATCACTTCCCCCGAACGGTATTCACGAAGCATATCAATGTCAGTTTCAGCCGTATAGATCCCCTCATTACAGGGCGCTTCAAGAATACACATATCCCGCGTGCCGACCTCATCTTTCAGCCACGCCACGCCGTCAAAAACGGTGGAATGCCCGTTGCAGTCGGGAACATTGCCCGGATAGTTGCAAGTTGCAATTGCAAGCATATTCTCATATGCCCTTGCGCGAAGCGCCGACAGACGGTTGATCTCCATAGGACAAGCATTAGGAGCAAGGATCACCTCCGCGCCTTTCAGCATAAGGATACGCGCGCTTTCGGGAAATTCCCTGTCAAAACATATCATAGCCCCGACTTTCACCTTCCCGCAGGAAACAGTATCAAGTTCGCAGACAAAAAACTCCTCTCCGGGGGTAAGAGATTTTTCCGCCGAAAAATCACAGGTATGGACTTTTGAGTAAACGAACTTTTTCTCTCCGAACCTGTCAAACAACACAAGAGAATTTTTCGGAGCATTCTCAGATTTTTCAAGAAGTGTTATTCCTATTGCCATGTCAAGTTCTTTTGCAAGTTGTCCGAATGATCTTACAAAATCACTGTCAACATATATTGCTTCCTTTGTCCATACATCGGCAGGGCATTCGTAAATATCATAACCAATGCTCCACATTTCGGGGAATAATGCAATGTCCGCGCCTGTTTCCTTTGCTTTTCGGCAGTGTTCTATTCCTTTTTGCAGATTTCTTTCAATTGAACCGCAGGGAGATATTTGCAGAAGCGCGATTTTAAGTTTACTCATCAAAACACCTCACTGTTCAATCAGATTTATCTTTGAATTCAGTTCGTCCATAAAAATATCAAAATTTTTCTGCTGATCGGGAAATTTTGAACCCACCATTTTGGGAGCTAACTGAATTTTTACTTCTTGCTTTTTGCCGTCGTCAAAGATCATATGTACAACTTTCTGCCCGAAGGGATAATTTTTTATAGTTATTTTCTTTGTATATTCCATATACTGAGAAACCGCTTCCGAGCCGAATGTACCGAACTTCCTGCCGATAAGTCTGTCATTATCCGTCAGAGCGATATATCCCGCAATAATGCTGCGGTTTGAAGCGAAAAAGCCTGTTTGTTTATAAACACAGTAAAGCGCAGCCCTTATACTTTCTCCCGCAGTCAGAAGCTGACTTAATATCTGCATCATTTCTTCTTCGTTGTATTTCTGGGTATAAAGATTCATTTAAAACACTTCCTTGATTTTATTTTCCACCTGAAAATTATATCATAAAGTCACAAAATTGTCAAACAAAATTAAAAAGGACTATGCATTTTTACACGCATAGCCCTTATAATTCTATCATCTCATAACAGCTCTTCCTGAAGTGTCATCACGGCGTTTCGGCTTGGCATAACGAGACTCTTTCTTTTCAAGAGCAACGTCCAGAACGTCCGTTATCTTTTCCGCATAAACAAAGTTTATGCTGTCCTTTACAACGCTGTCCACTTCTTCAAGATCGCTTTTATTTCCGGCAGGGATCACAACGGTTTTCATTCCCGCTTTGTAAGCCGCCATTGTCTTTTCACGCAAGCCGCCTATGGGAAGGACTTTTCCGTGAAGCGTTATCTCCCCCGTCATGGCAACATCATGTTTTACAGGAATGTTTGCCAGCGCGGACACAAGCGCCGTCGTCATTGTAACGCCTGCGGAAGGACCGTCCTTGGGAGTTGCGCCTTCGGGAGCATGGATATGGATATCCTTTTCCTTGTAGAAATCACCTGAAATGCCGTACTTATTGGCAATGCTGCGTACATAGCTTACGGCGATCTTCGCGCTTTCCTTCATAACGTCTCCTAGCGAACCTGTTGTTTCAATATTGCCTTTTCCGTCAAAAACAGCAGCTTCAAGCGGCATTATAACACCGCCCACGGACGTCCACGCAAGACCGTTTACAACACCGACTTCACTCTTTTTGGCAAGATCATCGTCAAGATATTTCCTAACGCCTAAAAATTCTTCAATGTTGCGGCTTCCGACGCGGACAGACTTCTTTTCACCGCTTACTATGATCTTTGCGGCTTTTCTGCAAAGGCTTGCGATCTTTCTTTCAAGAGAACGCACACCCGCTTCTCTTGTGTAATTGTCGATAATTATGTAAAGCGCATCATCACTTATTTTTAGCATTGTAGATTTCAGACCGTTTGCTTTTAACTGCTTCGGAACAAGATGTTCCTTGGCAATATGGAATTTTTCCTCACGGGTATAGCTTGTAAGTTCGATAACGTCCATACGGTCAAGAAGCGGAGCATCAATGGTCTGTGTCGTATTTGCAGTTGTAACAAAAAGCACGTTGCTGAGATCGAAAGGTATTTCAATATAATGATCGCGGAACGCGCTGTTCTGCTCGGAATCCAGAACTTCCAGAAGTGCCGAAGAAGGATCTCCTCTCAGATCGTGAGTCATTTTGTCTATCTCATCAAGAAGGATCAGCGGATTTTTGCTTCCCGCAAGTTTCAGAGCGTTTATTATACGTCCGGGCATAGCACCAACATAGGTTTTTCTGTGTCCTCTTATGTCGGATTCGTCCCTTACGCCGCCGAGAGAGATCCTCTGATATTTGCGTCCCATTGCTTTTGCAATGGATTTTCCGATCGACGTTTTACCAACTCCCGGAGGACCCACAAGACAGATTATCTGACCTTTTATATCGGGTTTGAGTTCTCTTACCGCAATATTTTCGAGGATACGTTCCTTTACCTTGTCAAGACCGTAATGATCCCTGTCAAGGACTTCCTGTACTTTCTTAACATCGGTCTTATCCTTTGTGGAAACGTTCCAAGGCAGTTCAAGAACGTTATCCAGATAATTCCTTATAACAAACGAGTCCTGAGATGCCGCTGCCATTTTATTCAGCCTGTCGACTTCACGGAACAGTTTTTCTTTGGATTCATCATCAATATCCAGAGCCTGTATCTTTTCGGAATATTCGTCAAAATCCTCCTGAAACTCATCTTCATCATCTTCACCAAGCTGATTGGCAATAGCTTTCATCTGCGCTCTGAGGTAATATTCTTTCTGGGTGTTGTCAAGCTGCTGTCTTACCTTTTCCTGAATATTCCGTTCAATGTCTATTACCTCCACTTCGCGGGAGATCATAGCAAGCAGCATACCCAGACGGGAAACGATATGACTTTCCTCTAACAGCAGTTCCTTGTCCTCAACAACAAGCGGGATATTGAATACCAGTATGTCGAAAAGCTTGAACGGGTCTGTTTCTTTCATTATGGACGCCGTAAGTTCCTTGGGCATTCTCGGCATTACGGTGGCATACTGATAGAAAGCCTGTTTTATCGCCCGCATAACAGCTTCTGTTTCGAGGTCTTCGCTGCTTATGCGTTTTGCTTCGGGATACGGTCTTATACTTGCAATAAGATACGGTTCATATTGAAGAACGTCCATAACTTTAGCGCGGTACTTACCTTCAACAAGAACTCTCAGAACATTGTCTGTTCCTTTGAGCATCTGCCTTATTTCCGCAACAACACCCACCTGATAAAATTCATGGGTATCAGTATCTTCAATATTATCATCTCTTTGCGCAGTAAGGAATATAAGCTTATTGTCACTCATAGCTGCTTTTAAAGATGACTCCGACATTTCTCTTGAAACATCGAAATGGATCACTACATTCGGAAAAACGACCAGCCCCGGTATTGCAAGAGCGGGCATCGTTATATCTTCAGATTTAGTTTTCATATAAACCTCCCGATCGGGATCTGCCGATCATGATAAATATAATACTACATATATATTATATAATAATTCCTATGATTTTGCAAGTAACAATTTAAGAAAGTAAAATTACTTTATATCGCCTGTCGGGTAAATAACAGCCTTAAAATTTAAGGCAATAATGCCATAAACAAGTCCGTATGAAAGAAAAATACGCTTCTTTGAACAAAAAGCGTATTTTCTGCATCGGATCATTTCTTGGCAATTTTTTTCTTGCCTGTTTTAATAAGCGGCTTGCTTTCGCCGTTTACGCAGCTTTCTGTGACCGTAAGACCTACAACATCGGAATTTGCGGGAAGTTCAAACATCGGTACCTGAAGTATCTTCTCAACGATTGAACGCAGTCCCCGCGCACCCGTGTTCTGTTCAATTGCTTTTTTTGCAATTGCCCTGAGCGCCGCTTCTTCAAATTCCAGTTCAATGCCGTCCAGCTCAAAAAGCTTTTTATACTGCTTTACCAATGAATTCTTAGGTTTAACGAGAATTTCCACCAGCGAATCCTCATCAAGTTCATCAAGAACGGCAATTACAGGCATTCTTCCCACAAATTCGGGAACCATTCCGTATTTTACAAAATCCTGATGAATAACTCCCTTGTAAACGCCTTTGGATTTTTCAGCTTTTGTTTTGATGTCCGCCCCAAATCCGAGAGAAGAGGACTCTGTGCGTTTCTGTATAACTCTGTCAAGACCGTCAAATGCACCGCCGCATATGAACAGTATATTCTTCGTGTCCATATGGATAAATTCCTGATTGGGGTGCTTTCTGCCGCCCTGCGGAGGAACATTTGAAACCGTTCCTTCAACGATCTTCAGAAGCGCCTGCTGAACTCCTTCGCCGCTTACATCACGGGTAATGGAAGTATTCTCGGATTTTCTGGCAATTTTATCAATTTCATCAATATAAATTATTCCGCGTTCCGCTTCTTCAACGTTGAAATCCGCCGCCTGAAGCAGTCTTACAAGGACGTTTTCAACATCATCGCCAACATATCCCGCTTCTGTAAGAGTCGTGGCATCGGCAATAGCAAAGGGAACGTCCAGTATTTTTGCCAGAGTCTGCGCAAGCACGGTCTTTCCCACGCCTGTTGGACCTACAAGTATAACGTTGCTTTTCTGAAGTTCAACGTCATTATTATCGTCCTGAGTCATTATACGCTTGTAATGATTGTAGACCGCAACGGACAGCGCCGTTTTGGCTTCTTCCTGACCGATAACATATTCATCGAGTATCTTTTTAATTTCTGTAGGTTTTTTTATCTTTAAAGGACGAAGCTGCGCATTGTTTTTACTGCTTTGAGCTCTTACAGTATCGTACACAAGGTTATTTTTCGCAAGCATTTCATAGCAATAGATCACACATTCATCGCAGATATTGCTTGCTCCGGCAGAAAAAATATTCTGCACCCGTGTTTCAGGTTTTCCGCAAAAACTGCATCGTCTCAAAGAATCATTTCCTGCCATAATATCAAACTCCAGACTTATCTATTAAAAATGACCTTGTCGACCAATCCGTAATCTGCCGCTTCCGCCGCGCTCATGAAGTTGTCGCGCTCTGTGTCTTCGCGGATAACTTCAATAGGCTTTCCCGTATTCTGGGCAAGTATCCTGTTCAGGTTCTCACGAGTTCTTACAAGGTGTTCGGCTCGGATCTTGATGTCGGTGCACTGACCCGAAAGTCCGCCCGAAATAAGCGGCTGATGTATCATGATCTCCGAATTGGGAAGTGCAAGTCTCTTTCCTTTTGCACCGGAAGAAAGCAGGAATGCTCCCATAGAAGCCGCCAGACCTATGCAGATAGTGGAAACATCACATTTGATATACTGCATTGTGTCATAAATTGCCATACCTGCGGTAACAGAACCGCCGGGACTGTTTATATAAAGGCTTATATCCTTCTCGGGATCCTGACTTTCAAGATAAAGGAGCTGGGAAACAACAAGGCTTGCGGAAGTATCATTGACTTCCTCTGAAAGCATGACGATCCTGTCCTCTAACAGCATTGAAAAAATATCCTGAGAGCGTTCGCCTCTGCCTGTTTGTCTGACAACGTAAGGAACTAAACTCATAACGACCTCATTTCTCCGCAGAAACGTCTTTAATACTATGCAAACCATCCTTCTGCGGAAAGATGGTTTGCGGCAAAAGTTATTTTTATCAACCGTTTATCTTAGCTGAATCCTTAACTATCTTGCTTGCCTCAGCGACTCTGAGATCGCTCTTGACAGCCCTTGTTCCTACAATAGCCTTGATCCTTTCAACAGGCATTCTGTACTGGTCGGACATTCTCTTGATCTCTTCCTCGACCTGCTCATCGGTTACCTGAACATCTTCAAGATCGGCGATCTTTTCAAGTGCAAGTCTAACCTTTACTTGTTTCTGAGCCTGTTCCTCAAAAGTCTTGCGGAATGCGGGCATATCCATGTTTGTGTACATAAGATATGTTTCCATATTAAGACCCTGCTGAGAAAGTCTCATTTCAAAATCCCTTACCATTTCGTCTATCTTGTTCTCGAACATAACGGGAGGAATATCAGCCTGAAGCTTATCGATAAGCACTTCAAAGATCTTGTTTTCCGCTTCGGCATCAGCCATCTGAACGGCACGTTCTTCAAGCTTCGTTTTCATATCCTTTTTAAGTTCATCAAGAGTATCGAATTCTGTAGCGTCCTTAACGAATTCATCGTCCAGTTCGGGAAGCTCCTTGGTCTTGATCTCATTGAGCTTTACCTTGAATTCGCAGGGCTGACCTGCAATTTCTTCCATCTGATATTTTTCGGGGAACGTAACATTAATTGTAAATTCCTCGCCTGTTTTCCTGCCTACTACCTGCTCTTCAAATCCGGGAACGAAAGTGCCGGAACCGAGAGCAAGCTCATAATTGCTGTCCTTACCGCCTTCAAAAGGAACGCCGTCCTTGAAGCCTTCAAAGTCGATAACAGCAATATCTCCGTTTTCTGC
Organism: uncultured Clostridia bacterium; assembly: GCA_947626755.1. Taxonomy (GTDB): domain Bacteria; phylum Bacillota; class Clostridia; order Oscillospirales; family Ruminococcaceae; genus RGIG8773. The sequence goes on along the minus strand of CANQTP010000029.1, from coordinate 13,475 downwards.
GGCTCTGTCCTCAACTGTAACAAGTCTGCCGTTTCTTTCTCTGAGACTTTGTATCTGCTGATCAACGTCCTCATCAGTAACAGCATTGACGGTTTTATCAACTTCTATACCCTTATAATCGGAAATTTCAACTTCGGGCTTAACTGTGATAACTACCTTGAAAGTTACGCCCTCATTCTTATTTATAGAAGTAACATTGATTTCGGGATTTGCCACAAGCTCGTAATCGGTCTCTTCAATTGCGGGAGCGACATCGGTATTTACCAGAGCGTTTACAGCGTCCTCATAGAAAACATTCTCGCCGTAAAGCTGTTCGATCATCTTTCTGGGAGCTTTTCCCTTTCTGAAACCGTTGACATTGATCCTTCTGCGGGTCTTCATGTAGGTATCCTGAATAGCTTTTTCAAAGCCTTCCGCATCGACCTTGATCTCAAGTTCGTACTTTGCGTTTTCAATTTTATTTGTTGCTACTAAACTCATTTTAAACGTCCTCCATTTTTATAACAAACATATTTGTAATTATACCATATTTCAAAAAAAATTACTATAGATAAAACCACATTTCGCCATTTTGTACAATTTACAGCACTTTTACAGGTTCAAAATGCACAAAATCCCCCGCTACCAATCGGAAATCTATCCCGTCACGCTCTCCGCAGATCGCGTATTTATGGGCTTTTCCGTGGAGATGTCCGTAGTAGCATTTCTTTACATTATACTTGTACATAACATCAAGAATGTCATAATTGTACTCGTCTCCGTAAATAGGCGGATAGTGCAGGAAAACTATAGGTTCAAGCCCTTCAGAAACAGCCGACCGTATGGAAGTTTCCAAACGTCCCGCTTCCCTTGCAAGGACTTTCGCGTCCGCAGGGACTTCCGTTTCATTTATCCAGCCCCGTGTACCGCATATCCCGTAACTTTCATACCTGTAGTGATTGTTGTGGAGAAATTTTATGGTGTCAAAGCAATTTTCTTTAAGAAATCCGTTAAGTTTTGAGAGCGTAGACCACCAGTAATCATGATTGCCTTTTGAAATGATCTTCGTTCCCTTCAAAGCATTTATAAAAGCAAGATCTTCTTTTGCTTCCGCAAGATCTATCCCCCATGAAATATCCCCGGGAATAACCACAACGTCCTCCTCGGAAACCGTTTTCGCCCAGTTTTCCGAAAGCTTTTCAACGTGATCCTCCCAGCCGCCGAAAATATTCATAGGCTTGTTGACCGACATTGACAGATGCAGATCGGCTATTGCAAACAACGACACCGCATCACCCCGTTAAACTGAAAGTTTCCCGAGGACATATTCTTTCTGATCTTCCTTTACAATAACGTCCTTGAAGCGTATCTCCTTGGTTTTCAGAGAAGCAAGTGACTGAGGGATCTCATATCCCGAAAGCTCCGCAAGTCTGTCCACCATGTCAAATTCGTCAAGCTGCGAAGCTTTTCCCTCGATAGCTTCCAGAACGCTTGCACTGAATTTGTAAGGACTTGCCGTGGAAGCGATTATTGTCTTTGTTGTATCTCCAGTTTCCCTGCGGTAATCTTCATAAACCTTCACCGCAACAGCGGAATGAGTGTCCAGCGTATAGGAATACTTGTCATAAATTCTCTTAATTGTCGCCTTTGTTTCGGTATCATCGCAGAATCCCGCCGCAAATTCCTCCGAAAGCTTCTTCTTTATATCGTCCGTAACTTCATATCTGCCGTTCTTGCTGAGAGAACCGAACCATTCCCTAATAACAGCGTCATTCTCACCGCACATAAGATACAGCAGACGTTCAAGGTTGCTGGAAATAAGTATGTCCATGGACGGAGAAATAGTTGTATAGAATTCCCTGTTCCTGTCATAAATTCCCGTTTGGATAAAGTCAGTAAGGACTTTATTTGAATTTGACGCGCAAACGAGCTTGTTGACGGGAACTCCCATATGCTTTGCATAATAAGCCGCAAGGATATTTCCGAAATTGCCCGTAGGAACAACAATATTTACCTTATCTCCCGCCTTGATCTCGCCGTCCTTGACAAGTGAAGCATACGCGGAAATATAGTAAATTATCTGCGGCGCAAGACGTCCCCAGTTAATGGAATTTGCGCTGGAGAACATCAGACCCTTTGCGTCAAGTTCAGCCTTTATCTTTTCGTCCGTAAAGATAGCTTTTACGCCGTTCTGGCAGTCATCGAAATTGCCTTCCACAGCGCAGACCGCAACATTATTGCCGCTCTGGGTGGTCATCTGGCGTTTCTGCATGGGACTTACGCCGTCCTCGGGATAAAATACCATTATCTGAGTTCCGGGAACGTCCGCAAAGCCTTCCAGAGCCGCTTTTCCCGTATCTCCCGAAGTAGCTACCAGAATGACAATTTTCTTGTCAATATTGATCTTCTTCGCCGAAGTCGTCAGCAGATACGGAAGTATCTGTAATGCCATATCCTTGAAAGCGCAGGTGGGACCGTGCCACAGTTCAAGGATATATGTCCCGTCAAAAAGATGTGAGATCTCGGAAATATTATCCGTAGCAAATTTCTTGTCATTGTAAGCATTTTCGGTGCAGTATCTTATTTCGGCATCGGTAAAGTCCGTAAGATACTTTGCGAAAATATACGCCGCTCTTTCGGAATAGCTCATATCCCCCAGCCTGACTATTTCGTCAATGCTTATAGGCGGTATTTCGGAAGGCACAAAAAGCCCTCCGTCATCGGAAATACCCTTGACGATAGCTTCCGCAGAGGAAATTTTCACATTGCTGTTTCTCGTGCTTTTGTAGTACATATACTAACAGTCCTTTACAAAAAAATACATTATATGCTTGCGTCAAAAGCGTTTTCAATGTATTGAAAACCAAGAACTTTTCCCGCCGAGACCGTCACCCAAGCAGTGTCAAATCTCGGCTGAAAATCATGCGGGAAACGCATTGAATACAGCTCCGACGCTTTAATTATCCGTTTTTGTTTGGCTTTTGTAACAGCTTCAAACCCGTTTACAAGCGGGTCGGGCGCTCTTGTTTTCACCTCAGTGAAAGCAATTATGCCGTCCTTTTCGGAAATAATGTCTATCTCCCCGCCCCTGATCCTGAAATTTCTTTTCAGGATCTTATACCCGTTCTTTTCAAGGTAAGCGGCGGTAAAATTTTCGCCCAGATCTCCTGTTTCTTTTCTATCCATTTTTCTTTTCTGTCTTTTTAAGGAATGACTTTCTGTGGATAGGGCAAGCGCCATGTTCTTTTATAAGCTCCTTGTGGAGTTTGGTGCCATATCCCTTGTGCTTTTCAAATCTGTACTGCGGATATTTTTCCGCCATTTCACACATATATCTGTCACGGCTGACCTTTGCAAGTATCGAAGCCGCAGCTATACTTGCCGAAAGACCGTCGCCCTTTACGACCGTTTCGATCCTGCCGGCTATATCCGGAGACTTGTCTCCGTCAACAAGGATCATATCCGCCGACATTCCCAAGCCTTCATATGCACGTTTCATAGCCAGCATGGCTGCATTAAGAATGTTCATCGACTCTATCTCTTCCACCGAAGCAGTTGCAACGCAGTATGCCTTTGCCTTGGAGATTATTTCATCATACAGCTTTTCGCGTTTCTTTCCGGAAATTTTCTTGCTGTCGTTGATCCCCTCTATCACGGTATCGCCGTCAAAGATAACAGCGGCGGCGTAAACATCTCCCGCAAGAGAGCCTCTCCCCGCTTCATCTATTCCGCATATAACAGGAAAATCTTTCCTTTTTTTCCTGTCAAATCCAAAAAGATCTGCAATTTCTGTATTTTCCATAAAATTCAATCCTTTGTCGGAAGTTCAAGCGTGATATTTCCGAGTTTTCCGCTTCTGTATTCGTCCAGAACAGCCGCCGCCGCGCGTTCGGTGTTTATCTCACCGCCTGAAATGAGCATTCCGCGGGCTTTTCCGACTTTCAGGAGCAGTTCATACCCGTCCTCACCCTCTGAAACATCTATTTTATATCTTTCGGAAAGTTTATCCCTGTAAAGTTCGCTGAGAATGTAAAGCAATCTGCTTGCAAGTGCTTCCGTGTCTACCACATCGTCCTTGATAGCGCCCGTAAATGCAAGTTTTTCGCCCACCGTCATATCATCGAACTTAGGCCACAGAACGCCGGGCATATCTAAAAGCTCAATATCATCGCTTATCCGTATCCATTGTTTATCTCTTGTAACTCCGGGACGATCCTCGACCTTTGCCTTTTTCTGTCCCGCAAGCCTGTTTATGAACGAAGATTTCCCTACATTTGGTATCCCCACCACCATCAGGTGAAGAGTCCGCCCTTTCATGCCCTTCTCTTCGTACTTTTTTAATACACCGGAAAGAACTTCCCTCACCGTGGGAACGAACTTATTCAAGCCCTTTCCGCTTCGGCAATCTGCGGCAATTGCAGTGATCCCGTGACGGCTGTACCATGAAAGCCATTTCTGAGTAGAAGAACTGTCCGCCGCGTCCGACTTGTTAAGTATGACGATCCTCGGCTTGCCCTCGATAAGCGAGCCAAGATCGGGGTTTTTGCTTGATTCGGGGATACGTGCATCAACGATCTCCGCAACAGCGTCCACAAGCGGCAGATTTGCCTTTATCATCCGCTTGGTTTTCGCCATATGCCCCGGAAACCACTGTATAGACGGTATATCAGTCATCTCCCGGAACTCCTATTGAGCCGAACGGGAATATCCTTACAAGCACCTTTCCGAGAATATCGTCCTCTTCAACGAAACCTATGCGCGGATCTCTGCTGTCAGTGGAATTCATGCGGTTATCTCCCATAACGAAAACATAACCTTCGGGAACGGTGACAGGATACTGATGTCCACCCTCGTCCATCTTTGTAAGATCATTGATATATGGTTCGTTCAGCACAGTGCCGTCAACAGACACCTCTCCTGTATCAAAGTCAATGTTGACTTCCTGACCGCCTGTGGCAATAACGCGCTTTACTATAACTTTATTGAGACCTGTAATAGCTTCCAGATTATTTTCCGAATCATATATATGTCCCTTAGTGTTGTTCACGATAACGATGTCGCCCGCTTCGGGTTCATAGAACATATGTGAAACTATAAGCCTGTCGCCGTCCACAAGTGTGGGCATCATAGACTCACCGTCAACATTTGCAACGCGGAGAATAAATGTAAAGAACAGGATAACAACAAAAAATGCGCCTATTATAGTCTCTACCCAGTCAAGATAATCTTCCGCCGCGCTTACTTCATTTTCTTTATTCTCGTCCTCGTCAAGCGCTTCATAGTTCAGCTCATATTTTGCCATAGCAATACACCCTTTCCGAGTTTATTTTCAGATGTCCTGTGCGGATCATGAATTTCTGCGGGTATAGCACAAAAGGGACAGTAAGTCCCTTTTGCGTTAAACGCCCGTTCAGCGTATCTGTTCCTTGACCTTTGCAGCCTTGCCGACTCTGTCGCGGAGATAATAGAGCTTGCTGCGGCGAACTTTACCGCTTCTTACGATCTCTACCTTGTCAACGACAGGTGAATGAACGGGGAATACTCTTTCAATGCCGCAGCCGTGAGCAACACGTCTTACGGTGAAAGTTTCGTTGATCCCGCCGTGCTTCTTGGCAATAACAGTACCTTCAAATATCTGGATCCTGTATTTGTCGCCTTCCTTGATCTTTACCGATACCTTAACGGTATCGCCCACATTTACAACGGGAGCGTCTTTCTTCATGCTGCCGTCGCTAATAAGTTTGAGTGCGTCCATATCTGTTTCCTCCTGATTTCAAGACATTCATACCTTTCGCAAGACAGCCGGGTACAACACTCAGAACCGGCATAAGGCAGCGGACTGTCCTTTTAATGTCAGCCTTTCGGCAGGCATTATTCTCGCCGTAGAATACACGGCGGATAATCAAATGCTCTTTAATTTTAACATATTTTTATACAGATTGCAAGTATTTTCATGCAAAATTTTGTGAAATGTGAATTATATAAATTTTTCACCGTTTTTGCACAATATTTTTGTACGTTCTATACAAATGCTTTTGAATTCAATGCCGCTGACGTCTGAAAACGCATCGGCAAAAACATTTGCGTTTATGTTTAACGAACCGCCCGCGGGAAGTTTTACCGTCAGGAAAAGATGATCGCCGCAGGCTTCTGCGTTCAGGATCTCAATATGCGGTCTGATGTCTATTTTTACTATCCCTTTGCTTTTGGAATGTTTTTCCGTCTCGATGGTCTCCATGGACATCATTTTTTCAAGTCCTTCAAGCATTTCATCGGGAGATCCGCCGTAAAACTTCATTTCATACTCCGCAAAGCCTATATCCTGATTTTTGTGAACAGGCTCGGCAAGCTTTATGACCGAGATCCCGTCAGGCATGGCAAGATCAAGTTTTTCCCTTGCTTTTTCAAAGTCGATCTCCTCTGTTACCGAAAAGTCCATGAACTCAGTGCAGCTTGAAATTCCCAGAGACAGGGCAAGCGGAAAATTAAGGTAAATGTGCGGATTGAATCCCTGAGAATACCACACAGGCAGCCCCGAACGCTTCAAAGCCCTTTGCATGGTCCGCTGGAGATCAAGGTGCGAAATGAATATTGCTCGTCCGCTTTTTGAAAACACCGCCCGAACGTCAATTTTTTCCAAAGCAGGCACCTCCCATTGCCGCAGAAATTCCGCAGCCCGAACATTTTTCGCGGCAATTCGGCGTAGTTTCGGCGTTTAACGCCTTTTTGTGCTCCCTTATAAGGAATTCTCGGGAAATATAATAGTCCAGATGCTGCCACGGCATAACTTCATCATAGGAACGCTTTCTGTGTGCGTAAAAATCCATGTCAAGCCCTGCTTTTTCAAAGGCTTTTACCCACAGTTCATATCTGTAGAATTCGCTCCAGCTGTCAAATTTGCAGCCCGACTTCCAAGCCTCGTATATGACTTCTCCCAGCCGCCTGTCGCCTTTGGCAAGAACAGCTTCAAGAATACTTACTTTGTAATTGTGCCAGCTGACATTTATCCTCTTTTTTGAACGTATACTTTCAAGCAGAAGCTTCTGACGGCGGTCGATCTCCTCCGCGGACGCCTGCGGTTCAAATTCAAAAGGCGTAAAGGGTTTAGGAACGAACGTGGCGCAGCTTACAGATATGGAAACGTGCCGTCCTTTCGGTCTGTTCGGGTTCTGATAGTAAAGGTCAACTATCTTTTCGGCAAGTTCCGCAATTCCGATAATATCCTCGTCTTTCTCGGTGGGAAGTCCCATCATGAAATACAGCTTTACCGAAGTGTAGCCGCCTTCAAAAGCTATCCTGCACGCCCGCATTATCTCATCTTCGGTAATATTCTTGTTGATAACGTCCCTGAGCCGCTGAGTTCCCGCTTCGGGGGCGAATGTCAGACCGCTTTTGCGGATAGCTTTCAGCCGTTCCATAAGTTCATTGCTGAAACGGTCGATCCGCATTGAAGGCAGGGAAAGATTTATCTTTTCGCCGTCCGTGTATTCCGAAAGTTTAATAAGCGTTTCATCAATGCTTGAAAGGTCGCTGGTACTTAACGAGGACAGAGAAACTTCCTCATAGCCCGTACTTTCGCAAAGTGAACGGGTCTGACTACATATGGTCTCCGAACTTTTCTCACGAAGTGGTCTGTAGATAAATCCCGCCTGACAGAAGCGGCAGCCCCTTATACAGCCCCGCATGACTTCCACCACCGCACGGTCATGAACAATTTCACAATATGGAACAACAAACGATTCGGGATAATAAATGCTGTCAAGGTATTTTATAATGCGTTTCCGTATCTTTGCGGAAGCGTTGGGGTGATTTGGCAGGACAGCGGCGACAGTTCCGTCATTATTATAGGAAACATCATAAAATGACGGCACATAAATGCCCTCTATCTTAGCCGCTTCCGAAAGGAATTCCCGCTTTGAACAGCCCCGCTTCTTCATTTCGGCGTAAAGGTCCATAAGTTCAAGATTGACTTCCTCGCCCTCGCCAAGAATGAATATGTCTATAAAATCAGCCAGCGGTTCGGGATTGCAGACGCAAGGTCCTCCCGCAACAACGATCGGCATATCCTCCGTGCGGTCTTTTGCTTTCACGGGAAGTCCCGCAAGATCAAGCATATTCAGAATATTTGTATAGCAAAGCTCATACTGTATCGTAAAACCTATAAAGTCAAACTCCTTTACAGGGTCAAGACTTTCCAAGGCATACAGCGGGATATTATTTTCCCGCATAAGTGCCTCCATGTCCTCCCACGGCGCAAAGACTCGCTCACACCAGAAGTTTTCCCGCTTGTTCTTCAATGAATACAGTATCTTCATTCCCAGATGCGACATTCCTACGTCATAGGAATCGGGAAAGCAGAACGCAAAGCGCACATCTACCTTGCTCTTGTCCTTCACAACGCTGTTAAGTTCCCCACCTATGTATCTTGAAGGGTTCCTGACTTTCAGCAGGATATTTTCTATCTGTTCCTTTAACATAAATTTACATTCCTTTCACCGCATATCAGCAGGACGCCGCCGAAATAAGCAGATAGCACAATGTGATATACAGTGTAAAATTTCCCTTTCCCGCAAAGGCAAAAGCCGTCATTATTCCTAAAATCAGGAAGATATTCAGCCATTTGAGATACCTTTCCAGAACGCAAGCCTGCGAAAAGCTGCAAAGCCGCCTTATAAAAGCAACAAGAAGCTTTCCCCCGTCCAGATACTGTAGCGGCAGAAGATTGAATACCCCGATAACGGCATTTATCACCGAAAACAGCTTCAGTTCGGGAACATTAACCGCCGACATCGCCGCAGCCGCAAGGAAATTTGCTCCGCTTCCGCCGATAAGCACAAGAAACTCTGTTCGGAAGTCTGTAAAGCAGAATTGCTTGTCGGGCATGATTTTTATCCCCGCACCGTAGAAAAGTATTCTCCGCGCGGGAATTCCGCGCATTTTCATAATGACAAGATGTCCCGCTTCGTGCCACAGACAGGCGGCAAGTCCGAGGACTGCATAGCGGTTTCCCAGCAGGAAAAGCAGTGAAACCGTAGCAAAAAAGCTGAAATCAAAGGCGATAACCGCATTTTTATATCTGAACTCAAACATTTGGCGTTGTTTTCAGGAAATCAAACACTATCCGAAAAATTTCCGGAATATTCCCATCGTCCGAAAACCTGTCCGAATATATCCGGAAAATATCCTCCGCAAGTCCGTTGTCGAAAATGTTTATCACCACAAAAACTATGGCGGCAATAACGCACAGTATCGCCTGAAATGTAATAGTATCGGCAAGCGACGTCCTCGGCTTCTTCCGAATTATAAGCTCCGTCCGATCATCGCCGCTCTGTAAAGCTTCTGTACTTGTCAACATCTCTTCCATAGACTCGTCCCCTTTCATTAAATGGATATTTATGAAAGCGGACAAATATGTTATTTCCGTATCCTTATAATGGAATTTTCGGGATAGACCTTTTCACATGGTATGCGAATTTCCATCATGGCATGATTTGCGTTTTCTATCTCGTTTCCGTCCCCGTCGAAAAGCTTTTCAACGGTCATTGTGTCAAACTTTGTTTTCGGAGAAAGTATCTCCACCGTATCACCGCGGCTGAAAAAGTTCCGCTGTGTGGCGTAAATAAACCCGTCCCGGCATTTTTCAATAACTGCGGCAATATCATATTCGCGGATATATCCGCTGTTTTCATAATACTGGCAGTCATTTGGGTGTCCGAAGAAAAATCCCGTGCAGTAATTCCTGTGGCTTACTTTAAATACTTCCTCTTTTATCCAATCGGGAAGCTTATACTCATTGGGGGAATTTTTCAGAATATCCGCAGCCATTCTGTAAGCGTTAGTCACCACCGACACATAATAGGAGGACTTTGCCCGTCCCTCTATTTTGAAGCTTGTAACCCCTGCTTCCGCAAGTTTGTCAAGATGTTCTATCATGCAAAGGTCTTTCGCGTTAAGAATGTAGCTTCCCTTTTCGTCCTCGAAAACAGGGTAATACTCGCCTTTCCGCGTTTCCTCCATAAGGTGGTAACTCCAACGGCAGGGCTGTGCGCATTCTCCCCTGTTGGCGTCGCGGTTTGTGAAATACTGTGACAGCAGACACCTTCCCGAAAAGGACATACACATAGCGCCGTGGACGAAAGCTTCTATTTCAAGTTCTGCGGGGGTCTTTGCTCGTATCTCCGCAATTTCGTCAATGGAAAGTTCCCTTGCAACCACAACGCGCTTCACGCCCATGTTGTAAAGTTCCGAGGCGGTCACATAGTTGACTATCCCCGTCTGTGTGGACATATGGATCTCCATATCGGGAGCATACTTTTTCACCAGCGAAAGCAAACCAATATCGGCGACGATAACCGCGTCAACACCGCTTGAAACCGCTTCTTCCATAAACTGCTCAAAATGGGGAATTTCGTCATTTCTCGGAAGTGTATTGCAGGTAAGGTAAACTTTTACATTCCTTGAATGTGCAAGCTCTACTGCGGCTTTTAACTCATCATAGGTGAAATTCTTCGGTCCTGCCCTCATTCCGAAGGTTTTCCCGCCAAGATAAACAGCGTCCGCGCCGTAGTCAACGGCGGCTGTAAGGCGTTCAAAATCTCCCGCAGGGGCAAGGACTTCCAAGTCATCATATTTCATCAGAAAACCTCCGAAAGATCACATCAAGCCCGCTTCAACAGCATTCTGCTCGTGTTCCTCTAAAGTTTCGGCATAGTAGAATTCTCCATCATCGTCGGACAGGAAGAAGTAATAATCCGTTTCCGCAGGATAAAGCACTGCATTTATCGCATCAAGACCGGGATTGCATATAGGTCCGGGAGGAAGTCCCGCGCCCTCGTATGTATTGTAAGCGTCAAACATTTTCTGAGATTTTATCTCAATATTAGGCTTGATGATGTTTTCAACATAGTTTGATGTTGCGTCCGACTGCAAAAGCGGGAAATTGTCAGGGTCGTTAAGACGGTTATAGAAAACCGACGCCACCCGCTTCATGTTCCATGTATCGGGAGCTTCCGCCTGAACAATTGAAGCCAGCGTAAGGACTTCTTCCAGATCCATTCCCAGATCGTCCATTCTGCCGTAAAGATCGGGAGTGATCCGCGCTTCAAAATTCTTGTAAATTTTCTTAGCAACGACCCGCGGATCCTCATCAAGGAAAAACTGATATGTATCGGGGAAAAGATAACCTTCCATGCGGTAGAATTTCATAGAACTTGTTTTTACTTTTTTCTCAAAATCAAAACCAAATTCCGAAATATTGAATGTCCTGATAAATTCATCGGCATCGCAAACGCCTTTTTCTTCAAGTTTCTGAGCCGCCGCGTAAAGAGTTATTCCCTCGGGGAAAACAATGTCCGCAGTTTCCCTCTGATCGGCGACAGACTCCTGTAAAACTTCAATTATCGTGCTGTAGTCCATCTGCGGTGAAAGCTCATGAGCGCCTGCAATGAAAGTGCCGTCCGCGCCCTTGAATCTTACAAAAGCTCTGAAAAGATCGGGCTCGGCAATTATTCCCTCGTGGAAAAGCTGTTCCGCAATATCGGCTGTGCTTGAATCCATGGGGATCTCGACCACCATTTCAATGTCCGACTTGCCTATTCCGAACAGTTCCTTTGCGCATTTCAGTATGAAAACAGCCGCCAGTATGGATACGGAAATTATTACCACACTTAATATAACGCCGAAGATAACATGAGTACCCCGTTTTTTGCGGCGTTTCTTGGCTTTGTAACGCGGAGCTTCTTCCTCCTCGGACTCATCATCATCGCTTTCCTGCTCGTCCTCATTATCAGGCTCGTCCCCATCGGATATGGGAAGTTCGGCTTCTTCCTGCTCAGAAGCTTCCTCAGTCTCCGTAACCGCCGTTTCCGCGCTTACGGAAGTATCTTCCGCTCCTTCGTCGGGAATGTCTGCGGGAACATCTTCCGCGGGAACGGTCTCCTCGGGAATGCTTTCCCGTATATCGTCCAGCGTAACATTATCCTCGGTAATTTCCTTATTTGCCATCAGAACTCTTTTCCTTTCTGTGATCTTTGACCGAACTTTCCGTAATGACTATATCTGCGGGAATATCGTACTCATCATGGGGAAGGCTTTCTTCCAGACATCGTGAACAGCATATCCCCACTTTCAGGATCTTCTCATTTGCTGACAAAAAGCGATCGTAAAAGCCTTTCCCATAGCCAAGGCGAAAGCCTTTACAGTCATAGGAAAGCGCGGGAACTATGCAGACCGCTCCGTCAAAGCGGGAAATCTCCCCGCACTTTTCGGGAACAGGCTCATATATCCCGAAATATCCCTTTTCCAGATCGTCAAATGAATGTATTTCATAAAAAGCCATATTTCCGTTTTTATCCAGACTTTTGGGAACGGCAACAGTTTTCCCTTCCTCAAAAGCCCGCGCTATCAGCCTGCGGGTGTCCGCTTCGCTTTCCGCCGAAACATATGTCAGAAGCAAAGCACAACTGCGGTATTCCGCCAGAGAAACGATATTCTCAAAGATCCCCTCGTCCATAGCTTTTTTCAGATCGGGGGAAATTCCCGAACGCAGCGCTTTGTACTTTTTCCGCAGGGAATTTTTTTCTTCCTTTACGGACATAAAATTGCCTCTCTCAGCTTGTCGCTTCTTTCTTTGGAAATAAGCGCTTCAACAAGTTTCAGACCAAACTCAACGGCAACTCCCGCACCTCTTGCGGTGATGATATTTCCGTCTATGACGGCGGGAACGTCAAGGACTTCCGCGCCTGTCAGTTCGGATTCATAGCCTGTGTAGCAAACAGCTTTCCTGCCTTTCAGCAGTCCTTTATGCCCGAGAATGGACGGCGCGGCGCAGATCGCGCCTATAAAAATGTTGTTCTTCGCGCAGTAGTCGATGGACGCCTGAACTGCTTCGCACTTTTCAAGATTTAACGTACCGGGCATACCTCCCGGAAGAACTATCATTTCAAGGTCGCTGTTCAGTTCAACAAGCATATCATAGGTATCCGTCACAAATGGGATATTGTGAGAACTTTTGATAATATTGTCCCCTATGCCAACTGTGTAAACTTCCTTTCCGCAGCGTCTCAGCAGGTCGATAGGCGCAACAGCTTCGGTTTCCTCAAAGCCTTCCGCAAGAAAAACATAAATCATTTTAAATCCTCCAATTTTATTTATAAAATTTTAGTCTGTCCAAAAACATATTTTAAATTTGTTTTGAAACAGTCCACCGGACTGTTTCAAAAGGCAAAAATCAAATAAACTTGCCTATCCAAGGGGGAAGCCCTCAGCCAAACAAAGTTTGGTTTTCGCAGGGGCTTCCCCCTCTTGCCGCCTGCGGCGGCAACGACGCTCGCGTCGTTTTATTCACACCCCAGCGGAGCTCTTTTTTAGGGGGATTTCGCGCTCTGCGGAGCGCGACCAAAGGCTCCGCCTTTGGAAACTGCAGCCTTGAATGAATTGACCCCAAAAAGTTAGACAAAGATAAAGAGAAAAATTATGCAAAGCGACTAAGAGAGAAC
>CANQTP010000028.1 GCA_947626755.1 uncultured Clostridia bacterium | reverse complement strand
TCAGCTTTTTTCGGCTGAGGTCTGTTTTGCTGTGCCTTTTTGGTCATCTCACTTGCTTTTTCTTTTGTTTTTACCTGTTTTTTCAATTATATTATAACACAGTTTTCGGGAAAATGCAATAGAAACCTGCTGCAAAAATCCCCGCCTTCGGCGGGGGCAGGCTGAGCCTGCACGCTTTCAGGCAAAGTTTTGAAATTTTCAAATTATTGCCTGCCGTGAGATAAAGTAAGATTAAATCTGCAAAAAGTTGAGAGCCAAGATATAAACGTTACTGCAATATCTCAACTCTCAACTCTTAACTCTCAACTCTGCATATATTTTCTGATAATTTCTTCCGGCACGCCGTCTGCTGCCATTAGTGCAAGTAAATCTGCTCTGCCTTCTGCTCTGCCGGTTTGAATAGCTTCTTCAAGCTCGGACGCTTTGTCGTGCATGGCTTTTTCTCGCATACGGGCAAGTTCTTTCAATCTTTCATTATTATTCATGTCATATAAATTGTTTATGGCTTTGTTTAATTCAGACATTCCGGATTCTTTCAACATCTCAAACTCCTCATTTTCGTAGCTTTATATTGAAAATTTTCTTTATATCCTCATCGGATAAGCCGAATTTTTTCATTTTGTCAAGCATTTCGGCTTCCTTTTTTGCTTCGCCGGTTTGAATAGCTTCTTCAAGCTCGGACGCTTTGTCGTGCATGGCTTTTTCACGCATTCGGGCAAGCTCTTTTAATTTTTCATTATTATTCATATTATAAAGATCATCTATAGCTCTGTCTAACGCTGACATTTCGGCTGTTCTCAACATCTCAAACTCCTCATATTTGCATATATTTTCTGATAATTTCTTCCGGCACGCCGTCTGCTGCCATTAGTGCAAGTAAATCTGCTCTGCCTTCTGCTCTGCCCTCTGCTCTGCCGGTTTGAATAGCTTCTTCCAGCTCGGACGCTTTGTCGTGCATGGCTTTTTCACGCATTCGGGCAAGCTCTTTTAATCTTTCATTATTATTCATGTTGTAAAGATCGTCTATAGCTCTGTCTAAAGCTGACATTTCGGCTGTTCTCAACATCTCAAACTCCTCCCTCTTTGTGGATTTTATGAACTGTAACCAAAGATTTTTCCTATTACTTTTATCTATGTCATCTTTTACTTTTTTCAATTCAAAGAAATGTATCTGCATTTTGTCGGAAAGTTTTTTGTTGTGTTCCACGTCCCACACGGAAAATTCCGAATGTACATCTTCATGTTCCCCGAAAAGTACGAAATCCAATATATTTATTGATATGCAGGGACACAGCTTGCTATACGGTTCTCCCTCTTCAAGCTGCGAAGAATAGAGTTTCGACCAATAGAGAAGCGTCCTGTCAGGGTAATATTTTTCCGCACGCACCTGCATTTCGATATTCACAAGCTGATCGCCTATATCGAGATTCAGGTCAAGTCTGTAGAATTTTTCATTGATACTTGTCGGCTCAATTTCGGGATTCTTTATGCGTATGTTATGAAGTTCACTTTCGGGAATGTCGAGCATATCCGAAAGAAAAGCCTTTAAAATGTCCTTGTTATTTTCGTTGCCAAACAGCATTTTGAAAACTATATCAAGCTTTGGAGATAACATTGTCTCGTCTTTTGCCATCTGAATCACCTCTTGAATACTTTTTCAATTATATTATATCACGGTTTTTGGGAAAATGCAATAGGAGAGTTGAGAGTTGAAAGTTGAGAGTTGAGAGCAGGCTGAGCCTTGCTCTCAACTCTCAATGCTTTTGCAGATCTAATTTTACTTAATGCACGGTATACGTTAGGTTGAAAATCACAAAACTTTGCCTGAATAAGCCCGCGGGGGCTCCCCCGCCTCAGCCTGCTGTCAACTAAATTTGTATCAAAAATTTAAAAAATGTTCTATAGAATTCTGGTAAACTTGTACTATAATGGAGGTATAAATATGGTTGACTTTGGAATTATGCTTAAAGAACTCCGCAAAAGCGCGGGTCTTACCCAGCAGGAACTTGCTGACAGACTATGGGTCTCAAAAGCGGCAGTGAGCTATTATGAACAGTCGCTGAGATGTCCGTCGCCTGAAATACTTGTAAAATTGTCGCAGGCTCTGCACGTTTCCACCGATTACCTTCTCGGTCTGGAGGATAAAAAGCAGACGATCGACGTTTCCGACCTCGCTCCCGAGGATATACGTTTTCTGGAAAACGCTGCGGAACTTCTCAGAAAGAAAAACAGCATGATAAATACAAAGAAGGAAAAGGACAAATGAATACTCCGATCTGCGATTTTGTCAGGAATTATATTAAAAATTCTCCCGTCCGTGTCCATATGCCCGGACATAAGGGACACGCCTTGCCGGATTGCGGCTTCGGCGATGCGTTTTTGTACGATATTACCGAGATCCCGGGCGCGGACGCGCTTTTTGAAGCGGAAGGAATTATCAGACAGAGCGAGGAAAACGCAAAGCGGCTTTTCGGAACGGCTGAAACGGTCTACTCTGCGGGCGGCTCGACTCTTTGCATACAGGCAATGCTTTCCACGGCTTGCGGCAGGGGAAGTTCATTTATCTGCGCGCGGAACGCTCACCGTTCGGTGATAAATGCCTGTGCGCTGCTGGATCTTGACCCCATATGGCTTTACCCCGAATATACAAGCGGTTCGGCTGTTTCGGGAGAAATTTCCCCGAAAGTCGTGGAAAATGCAATAATTTCCAATTCAAAAAAACACCCTGCCTGCGTTTTCATCACTTCTCCCGACTATTTGGGAAAAATTGCCGATATTCGGGGAATAGCCGAGGTTTGCCGTAAATATGACATTCCGCTGTTGGTGGACAATGCCCACGGCGCTTATCTTGCGTTTTTGGAAAATAACCTGCACCCAATTGCGCTGGGCGCGGATATGTGCTGTGATTCCGCGCATAAGACTTTGCCCGTACTGACAGGCGGAGCGTATCTCCATTCGGGGAAACGTTTTTCCGCCGCGGAGCTTAAGCGGAATATGTCACTTTTCGGCAGCACAAGTCCGAGCTACCTTATTTTGGAAAGTCTTGACCTTTGCAATAAGTATCTTACGGAAAGTTTCGGGAAAGACCTTTCCGAAACGGTGAAACGGGTAAACGCTTTGAAATCAAGGCTTTCCGCAGTGTATGAAATACTTGACACCGAGCCGCTGAAACTTACGGTAAATGCTCTGCCCTGCGGACTTTCGGGGAACGAACTTGCGGAACGTCTCCGCGAAAGGGGAGTGGAGGCGGAATATTCCGACTCCGTCCATGCGGTTATGATGTTTTCCGCAATGAATACGGAGAGCGATTTTGAAAGAATTGCCAACGCTATGGAAAGCATTCCCATGCCGAGGATATGGCTTGAGCCGCCCGATGTCCGTATTCTGCCGTTAAAGCGCGCCCTTTCTCCAGCGGAAGCCTGTTTTTCCCCGAAAGTAAGGATAAATACAACGGATTCCCTCGGAAAGATCGCCGCCGAGACCGTTTCGGTATGCCCTCCCTGCGTGCCTGTGGTGACCCCGGGAGAAGTTATTGATGAAAACACTATAAAAATTTTAAAAATCTATAGCATTTTTCAGATAAATGTGGTACAATGAGAATAGGCATACCGTCATGCGGTCTGCCGGTACTTCAAGGACGAACGGAGCGATGTGTATGAAACTTATATATGCAATTGTAAATAACGACGACAGCCACGATGTTTCCTCGGCTCTTACAAAATCGGGATTTTTTGCCACAAAGCTTGCTTCAACAGGCGGATTCCTTATGTCGGGAAACACTACATTCATGATCTGCGCCGATGACGACAAGGTGGACGAGATCATCGGCATCATTAAGGAGCGTTCCAGACGGAGAAAGCAGTATGTTCCCGCAACTATCCTTGCGGGCGCGGAAATGCAGAGCGCAAGCTTCCCCGTGGAAGTTTCCGTTGGCGGAGCGACCATCTTTGTCACCGATGTGGAGCGTTTTGAAAAGGTATGAAGCTTTATTCCAAAGAAAGACCCGCTGCGGCAATTGAGTCCATGAAGCGCACGGGACGTTTTCCCCATGCTTTTCTGCTTACGGGGGAACGGGGCGTCGGGAAGAAAGTCTTTGCGGACTATATTGCCATGACCCTTATGTGCGAACACGGGAACGCCTGCGGAGAGTGCCGCAACTGCAAGAGGATACTTGCGGGAACTCACCCCGATGTTATAAAGCCCGAAAAATCGGGCAAGAAGCAGATCTACAACCGCGAGACCATTCGCGAAGTCTGCGGAGATGCGTTTATTGCGCCTAATGACTGCGATGTAAAGGTGTATATCTTTACAGATTGTGAAAGCATTGAGGAAAACTCCCAGAACCTTATGTTAAAGCTTATTGAAGAGCCGCCCGACACGGTGTGTTTCATTTTTACAGCGCTAAATGCCAATGTTTTCCTGCCTACTATACGTTCAAGAGTGGTAACTATAGGCATTCCCGAAGCTTCGGAAGAGGACTGCAAAGCCGCGCTTTCCGATATGGGAAAATATTCTGCTGAGCAGATAGAGGACGCTGTAAAGCGTTTCCACGGGAACATAGGCTGCTGTGAGGAGTATCTTTCGGGCGGGGAACTTTCGGAAAATGCAGGATATTGCAGGGAGATAATTGCCGCCATTGCCGATGGGAACGAGTACGGCTTGCTGAAAGCTTTGTACCGTATCGGCGAGGATCGTCCGAGAGTGCGGAGAGTTCTTGAACTTGCGGATAAAGTCATTCGTGACGCCTGCATGATGCGTTTTGAAAATATCCCGCTTATAGGCTGCGATCCCGAGGGAGCGGAGCGGCTTTCGCGGACGATCAGCCGCAAGCGTGCGGAATCCGTCCATGAAGCTATAAACAAGTCCTGCGCTCGTCTGAGAGGAACTGCAAATGTTCCACTTGAAGAAGCGTCGCTTGTAAGCATTATTATGAAATGACAATTTGTAATTTTTAACGTAAAAATTACTTTTAGTATAGAAAGGAACAGGATATGACCGAAATAATTGGAGTACGGTTCAAAAGTGCCGGAAAGGTTTACTATTTTTCCCCCGGAGGGGCAAAGCTGGATACGGGTTCGCTTGTCATTGTCGAAACGGCAAGAGGCGTGGAGTGCGGCGAAGTCGTCATTGCAAACAGAATGATCGAGGACGATCAGGTCACCGCGCCTTTGAAACCCATAATCAGGAAAACCACTCCGCAGGATATGAAGATCCTTGAGCAGAACAAAGTCAAGGAGGAAAACGCATTCAAGATCTGTCAGCAGAAGATCCTCGATCACAAGCTGAATATGAAGCTTGTGGACGTGGAATGCACATTCGACAACAACAAACTGCTGTTTTACTTTACAGCCGAAACAAGAGTTGACTTCCGCGAACTGGTAAAGGATCTTGCATCGGTGTTCAGGACGAGGATCGAACTCAGGCAGATAGGAGTCAGGGACGAATCCAAGATCCTCGGCGGTCTGGGGATATGCGGAAGAGAATTCTGCTGCAAAGGCTTTCTGGGAGAATTTCAGCCCGTTTCCATAAAAATGGCAAAAGAGCAGGGACTTTCCCTTAACCCCACGAAAATTTCGGGTACCTGCGGACGTCTCATGTGCTGCCTGAAATATGAGCAGGATTCCTATGAATATCTATGGAAGAGCACGCCGAGAGTGGGTGCATACGTCAAGACTCCCGATTTCATGGGCTACGTTGAGGAAGTGGATCTTCTTGCGGGAAAACTCAAAGTAAAGCAGGAAAGATCGGAAGATCCTCCGGTAACCTACAATAAAGAGGACGTTACCGTTATAAAGGACGGAAAAGTAAGATTTGACAAGCTTGACAAAGAGGAGCTGAAAGCTCTTAAAGGTCTTGAAGGAGAATAATTTTTGAAAGGAATGTTGATAATGAAAAAAACAAATAACTGCACAGTCTGCGAATACAGGTCAGGAGGAGCTTACGAAGTTCTTGCGGTGTTTGCGGCGGTAATGTCGGTGATCTCACTTGTTATAGGGATAATCGCCCTTATAAGGACTTTCGGCAGAGACAGAATGAACGACAGCGAATACAGCATCTACAGGGATCATTACGATATAGGCGGAGATATTTCCGATGATGATGAGGATATAGGCAGCGATACGCTGGCATTCTAACGGCAGTTTCTTGAAAGGAATGTATTTTTATGGCAGAAAATAAAGTTATCGATGTTGGCGGCAAGTCGTTGGGAAAGATCGTAACGGTGATAATTGTCATTGGCGTGGTTATCCTGCTGCTGCTCAACTCGTTTACGGTAGTTACCGCAGGACACAGCGGCGTTGTGGTCACTCTCGGACAGGTATCCGACAGCGTGCTGAGCGAAGGTCTGCACTTCAAGATACCTTTCGTTCAGCAGATAGTCCTTATGGACAATAGGGTAAAAAAAGCGGAAGTCAACGATGCGTCCTCTGCTTCAAAGGACTTGCAGACCGTAACTTCCACTATCGTGGTAAACTATAAGATACTGAATTCCTATTCTGCAAGCGTTTATAAGAATATCGGCATGGATTACGAATCGGTGATCATCACTCCCGCAGTTGTGGAATGCGTCAAAGCCGTTACCGCAAAATTCACCGCCGAGGAACTTATTACCAACCGCCAGAACGTCAGCGATCAGATGATGGATCTTCTCCGTCAGAAGATAGGTTCTTACGGAATTGATATACAGATATTCAATATAACGGGTTTTGAATTCACAGCCGAGTACAATGCGGCTATCGAAGCCAAACAGACTGCTCAGCAGAATGCTCTTAAAGCCGAGCAGGACTTGCAGAGGATAAAAGTTGAAGCGGAGCAGACAGTTGCCAAGGCGGAAGCCGAAGCGGAAGCTTACAGGCTGAAATCAGAACAGCTTACCCCCGAAATAATCATCAGCAACTATATTGAAAAGTGGGACGGCAAACTCCCCACAGTAGTTTCGGGAGACGGCGGAACTATGATGATAGATCTTTCAAAATTGCTTGAACAGATGAACGGCGGAACTTCCGCCAATACAGCACCCGTAAACAGAAGTAACGTTCCTGCTGCGGAAAGCACGGACACAGGGGAAGAATAAGAAAGGAGCGCTCCCTGCGAGCCGTATACAGAGATGATTTTTGCCGACCTGTTTTTCTTGTATATTTTTCTGCCTGCGGTGCTGATTTTATACGTGTTTGCAGGCTTTGCGGATAAGTTCATCGGAAAACTCCGCCGCAGGAACCGCCGCGGACGGTTTTCGGCGAACGAGAATCCGGTGACAAATGCTGTATTGATAGCTGCGTCCCTGCTGTTTTACGCATGGGGCGAGCCTGTCTATATACTGTTGATGATCTTCAGCGTGATAGTGAACTACGCCGCAGGACTTCTGATCGCACGGAAGGAGCAGCCTTCAAAGGCTGCTCTTGCGGCGGGCGTTACATTCAATATCGCGCTGATATGTGTGTTTAAATATTCGGGATTCCTGATAGGAACGGTGAATTTGCTGGGACTTTCCCTGCCTGTTCCCGATATTATCCCGCCCGTGGGTATCAGCTTTTACACGTTCCAGTCGATCTCATATCTTGCGGACGTTTACCGCGGCGACGTGAAAGCGCAGAAAAATCCGTTCCTGATACTGCTTTATATTTCCATGTTCCCGCAGCTTATTGCAGGACCTATCGTCCGTTACGGAACTATCGCGGAGGAGATAATTTTTCGGAATCTTACCCTTTCGGACGTTTCGGAGGGATCTTTCAGATTCTTTATCGGACTTGGCAAGAAGGTCATTCTGGCAAATCAGCTTTCGGTCATTTCGGAACAGTTCCTTGACGGCAATCTTGACGGACTTTCCACGGCGGGCGCGTGGCTCGGTCTGATAGCCTTCACCTTTCAGATATATTTTGACTTTTCGGGATATTCCGATATGGCTATCGGTATGGGACGGTGCTTCGGCTTCCGTTTTGACGAGAACTTCAATTACCCTTACATCAGCAGGTCGATAACGGAATTCTGGCGGAGATGGCATATTTCGCTGGGTTCGTTTTTCAGGGATTACGTTTATATCCCCTTGGGCGGAAATCGCCGACATCAGCCGCTGAATCTTGCGATTGTATGGTTCCTTACGGGACTCTGGCACGGCGCAAGCTGGAATTTCGTTCTCTGGGGACTTTATTTCGGAGTTATTATTATTTTTGAAAAATACACTTTGTTGAAAATTGCAGATAAAATACCAAAAGTATTTCTTCATATATACAGTATTATACTAATAGTATTTGGCTGGGGAATATTCTACTTTGAGGATATAGGCAGACTGGGCAAATTTGTGAAAATTATCTTTGGCGCATCGGGAAATGCGCTTTACGATATTGTGGCACAGAACGCTTTTACAGGAAATCTTTACCTGCTTATTGCGGCGGTGATATGTTCGCTGCCGATAGGAAAGCTGATCCGCAAGGGATATGAAAATTCCCTGAAAGCAAAGAGCGGAGCGGCAGCGGCGGCGTTCACCTTCGGAAAAGCGGCGGCTTCGGTGCTGCTGCTGACGGTAAGCACACTTTTACTGATAAGCGGAACGAATAATCCGTTCCTGTATTTCAGATTTTAAACAGAAAGGCAGATCGGCAGATGAAAAAACGATCGGCGGAGCTGAAAACGCTTTCAAGGTATCAGACTACCGACAGAAAAAAGAAGCGCAATTCGGATATAGTGTATGTTGCGGTAATTTCGGTGTTCTTTGCGGCAATGGCTGCCGCAATACTTTTCATGCCGAGAAGCGATGAATCACAGCTTGAGCAGAGAAAACTTGCAAAATTCCCCGAGATCACTGTGGGAGCTGTCCTGAACGGCAGCTTTATGGACGATGTTACCCTGTTTTTCAGAGACAATGTTCCCATGCGGGACGATCTTATGGTAACAGCGGCAAGACTTCAGGAGTTTACGGGATTCCGCTCAAATGACATAAAGCTCCATAACGTTGCAATAGTTGAAGCGGAGGAAATACAGATCGAACCGCCTGTTACAGAAACGGCAGCCGAGCCTGTCACCGAAGTGACCGCCGCAGCCGCTGCCGAAGCTGCTGCTCCGCCTGCGGCTGATGTTTCCGCAGTTGAAACTGCCGCTCCTGTCACCGAAACGACGCATGTCACGGAGGAGACCGAGCCGCCTCCCGAGGACGACAATGTGAATATCCTCAACAACGGCATTGCAGTTGTGGGAAATCGTGCGCTGATGCTTTACGGCGGGAATTTTTCCGTTGGAGAAGCGTATGCGCAGGTTATAGAAAAGTATAAAAAAGCTCTTGGAGACAAGGTGAACGTTTACTGCATGGTCGTTCCCACATCGTCGGAATTTTACTGTCCCGAAAGCATTTCGCCGTATAATGCAAGTCAGCTTGACAATATTGAAAACATCTACTCTCACCTTTCGGAAGATGTTGTTTCCGTTGACGCATATTCGGCTTTGCAGCTCCACACCAACGAAAATATCTATTTCCGCACAGATCATCACTGGACTTCTCTGGGAGCATATTATGCGGCAAGAGCATTTGCGGAAGCGGCAGATGTGCCGTTTACCGAACTTTCCACCGCAGAGTATGATATGCGCACCGTTGAAGGTTATGTGGGAACTATGTACGGCTACACGCAGGACATTGAGATAAAGAACAATCCCGAAGATTTTGTTTACTATGTTCCCAAAAATATCGACTACAAGGTAACATATTACAATTACATTCTCGGAGACGGAAACGCTATCCTCGGTATGTCCGACCCGATAAATGCGGATTTCTTCCTTGATTTTTCAAAAAGCAAGTCTTCGCTTTACTGTACATTCATGGGCGGAGATGCCAAGATAACACATATCCACACTTCCACAGGAAACGGCAGGCGGCTGGCGATTTTCAAGGACAGCTACGGCAACGCTCTTCCCCAGTTCCTGTTCGGTTCTTTTGAGGACATCTATATCATGGATATGCGTTACTTCACCTACAATGCCGAAGATTATCTCAAAGAAAAAGGCATAACCGACCTGCTTTTTGCAAACAATACTTTTCATGCAACTACCCGTTCAACGGTAAAATATTACGAAAGAATGCTGACTCAGGGAAGAACTCCCGCGGTAACGACAACAGTTGCGCCTGCGGCAGCTTCCACTCCCGTTACTTCAAAAGCGGAAACGCAGAAAACCGCTTCAGGAACTTTTTCCGAAATGGCAGAAAAGAAAACGGAGACTTCCAAAGTCACAGAAAAAGCAGCAGAAACGACTACTACAGTTCCCGCTGCAGAACCGCCGCAGACTACCACCGTTCCCGAAACTTCGGAAACAGTCACGGAAACGGCGGAGATCACGGAAAACACGGAAATTACAGAATAAAAGAAAGGAATTTTTAATATGAAATTCAGAAAAATTGCTGCTCTTGCAGCGGCTTTAAGCATTTGCACGGCGGGATTTTCCGCCTGCGGAAACGACAGTTCCGACACTCAGGAAACTACAGCCGCGACCACCGCTTCGGACGTTCCCGCCGTTACCGATGATACGGAAACTGTTTCCGACACCGAAAGCGGAAAAGCAACGGACAGTGAAGAAACGACAGTAAGCCCGCTTCTTGATGCGGTGCAGACGTCCATTGAAGGACTTGCATGGCCTGTTATGGAGCCCGTTACGGACAAGGACTTTATTGCGGACTTTTTCCTGCTTGACACGGAAAATGCAAATTACAAGGATATTGCAGTAATGCAGTGTCCCATGAGCGCAAATCTCACAGAGATGATAGTTATTGAAGCGGACGATGTTTCCTCGGCAAAAGCCGATCTTGAAGCGCGCAAGAAGAAGGCGCAGGAGCAGGACGCTTTCTACCCCGATGATGTGGAACGTGCGGGAGCGGCAATAGTCGGAACGGAAGGTTCATATGCGTATTTCATAATGGGAAACGAGCCTGAAAAGGCAGAGGAAGCGCTTCTTGAAAATCTCGGCTGAATTGCGGGGAAACTCTCGTTTCAGCGTTAAATTTGCGGAGGAAAGTATGAAACTCAGGAAATTTCTCGGAGCTGTCCTTGCGGCAGCTTTCGCGGCGGGAATGTTCATATTCCCCGCGGAAAATAACGGCGGGGAACTGACCGTTTACGCCGATGAGGACGGATTCATAATCAAGACCGACAGTGACGGAGACAGCTACATTTCAGGCTACGAGGGAGACGGCGGAGACATCACTATCCCGAGCGGAGTAACATGGATAGGGAATAAGGCGTTCTTCGGGAATAAGGATATTACGGGAGTTACCTTCCCCGAAAGCTGTTGGTACTGGGTGGACAAGCAGGCTTTTGCTTTCTGTCCGAACTTAAAGACCGTAACTTTCAAGGGCAGTATAGGCGGCATCGGAGATGCGGCGTTCTTTGCCTGCACTTCGCTGCAAACTGTCACTTTCGGCGGCAGCGTGGGGAATGCCGATTTAAACGGCGGGATAGGCAGTTACGCATTTTCAAACTGCACCTCGCTGAAAACGGTCGATTTTTCGGACAGTGAAGCTTCTCTTGATATGCTTGGGGGCTGTGCATTTTCGGAATGTATAAAGTTGAGTTCAATAAACCTTCCCGCAGGCACGGGAACGCTTTACAATGACGTTTTTGTAAATTGTTCAGCACTGGAAAGTTTGGAGATACCCGCATCGGCGGAGATCGTCGGAAGTCACGTTTTCGGATATATGTACGGCAGCACTTCAAAAACGGGTGTCGGACGGTATGTCAGGGCATCGGGGAACAGCAAGCTCTATATTTCCGTCTGGGACGAGGAAGACGGGAATTACTCCGAAATAGTCGGAACAATAACCCAGAACGGCGGAACGATAACGGCTGTAAGGAATACGGACGGCGCAAGATTTGCGGAAGATAACGGCATATACTGCAATTATGCCGCTGCCGCTTCGGGAAAGGATCTTCCCGCGCCCGACAAAGTGAATGTATCAAAAAGCAGCGGAAAGATCGTTCTGAAATGGAACACTGTGGACGGCGCGGACGGTTACCGAGTTTATATGTATGACAGCGAAAGCGAAAAATACAAGGAGTACAAGAGCGTGCGGACGGAGCAGTGTACTGTTGAAGATGTTGAAAGCGGGGAGAAATACAGGTTTATCCTTGCATCGCTTGACTACATAGACGGCGAATATGTTTCGGGGAAACACTCAAGGTCGTTCACCGTAACAGCCGAATAAAAGAAAACCCCTGATCTGTTTCCAAATCAGGGGTTGGGGCAGGTTTATCCTGCCTTCTCCATTTCTTCGATACACCTTACGGGATCGGTGGTAGTTGTGTAAACGGGCTGTGAACCCCGTCTGAATACCCAGCAGCTGCCCACAGGCATATTCAGCACCTGTTTTAACGAACGGTCGCAGCGTTCGCTGACGGCAATTGCAGTGGATACATCATTTCCGCCAAGGTAAACGTAGGTGTCACAGTTGGAAATGATGGTGTTTCCGTCTGCGCCGTAGCCCACCGCAAGCTGCGCTTCGGACTGCACCATAAGCATTGTGGAAACGCCTCTGGAGCGTATGGTGGAGATTATTCTCGGGAATCCGTCTATGCGGCAGTTGGTGGCGAAATCGTCAAGAATGAACCGCACTGGAACAGGCAGACGGCTGTCGGGACATTCGCTGTCGGCATAGGTGCAGAGTTCCTGCATTGCCTGTGTGAAGAAGAGATTCACCAGACTGTCCATGGAGCGGTCGGTGTCGCTGACTATGACGAAAAGCGCAGTCTTTTCCTTTCCGAGAGCGGAAAAGTCAAAGTCGTTGCCGCTCATCATTGTCCTGACCTCGTTGGTGTCAAAGGTGGCGAACTTCGCCGCAAGAGTTGCACGTATGGTGTTGTATGTCCTGTTGGGAGCAGCGTTTGCGCTGTCAAACTGACTGCAGGCCCAGCTGTCGGGGCGGGTTCTTCTGAGTTCGCTGAATCTTCTTGCAAGTGCGGAATTGTGTTCGCTGTCACAATCGTCATCACCGTCACGCATACCCTCTGCCATAAGGCTGAGTATGTTCTTGAAATCAAAGGGCTTATAGTCGGTTTCGACCATGTACCCTATAATTGCGGCAAGGTAGATCATAGTCATCTGATCCCAGAACGGATCCGTGCGGCAGCTTTTTTCCTCATCAACTATCAGGGACACCATTTTCAGAATGTCCTGACTGGTTCTGATGTGGAACATGGGGTTGTAGTGAGCGGATCTTTCGGGGTGGGTAAAATCCATCACCTGTATCTTGTAGCCTTTCTTTTTCAGGAAAGAGCCGTACTTCTTGTGCAGATTTCCTTTCGGGTCGGAAATGATGTAGCTTCCCACCGCTTCGTGAATGTTCGGGGTAACGATGGTGCGGGTCTTGCCTGTGCCGCTTCCTCCCACAACTATTACGTTATTGTTAAGTTTGGTTTCATAGTCGTTGAGACTGTAAACGCAGTCCTTGGCAATAACGAGCTTTCCGTTTGCGAAATCCTCGGCAGCTTTTTGGCGGTTTTCATTGTCTTTTTGAGTTTCAGCTTCTCTGTCGTCTTTGGGGTCGTATATGTCGTATAGGTCGTATATATCGTATATGTTCAGCATAAAAAATTCCTCCTTGTTTTTTGGTTTCACGGGCTGTGTATCCGATCCGTCGTTTGTTAGGGGAAACGCTTTACCGGGTCTGTTCCGTTTCAATTATTCATCATTTTAAACTCTCCTTTCGTTTCGGGAATGGACTTTTTCTCAGAGGATACTATTGGTTATGCTGTCGCAGATGCCGAACTCAACGGCTTGTTCTGCGTTCATCACATTGTCGAAGGAAGTTGCTTCGTTTATTTCGTCAATGGACTTTCCCGTGTGTTCGGCGAGTATGCCGTTGACAATGTCGCGGGTCTCCATGATGGATTCTGACAGCTTGGAAATGGAAGTTGCAGAGCCTGCAACGCCTTTCCCCAGCAGAACTTCGTGTATCATCACTTTGCTGTGGGGGAGAATGAACCGTCTGCCTTTCTGTCCTGCTGCAAGGATCACCGCAGCCATGCTTGAAGCTGCGCCGACGCAGTAAATGTTTATCTCGTTCTTGCAGCCGCGGATCGTATCGTAAATTGCCAGACCGGAATTTACTTCGCCGCCGGGGGAATTGATGTAGATATTTATGGGTTCGTTTGTCTTGGAAAGGAACATCATCGCCTGAATGAAAGACACTGCAAGTTCGGGAGTTATCTCATCGTCAAGGAAAATTTTCCTGTCGGAAAGCAGTGTGCTTGCCACGGGAATGGTCTGTAAGCCCTTTGCTGTCTCGGAAACGTAAGATACTGTGTTCATAACATCTACCCTTTCTCATTTACTGTGTTTTTTCGGTCGTGTTTATGCTTATCTATCATTAAAGTGCGGAAAATCTGTGCAAAACCGCATATATGCAGGTTTTGCCTGATTTTTGCACACTTTATGGTCGGCTGCCGGTAAGCTTATATTCGGTTTTCAAGGTACAAAAAAGGAATTGGCATATTAAATTGACCTGTAAACAGATACAGTTATCCCGTCTGTTACATATTCAATTTAATATACCAATTCCAAAAATGCGCCTTAAAGCGTAAGTCTATAATATCACATAAATTTTCATTTGTCAAGGGTTTTTTGAAATTTTTTTCAATTTTTTTGGAAGTGCGAAAACCGTGTGCGGATCTTCGTACACGGTTTTTCTTGACTTTGTTTTCCGAATGTTATATAATTGACTTAACAAGACAAAATATATTTACCTTATGAAAGGGGAAATAATTATGATGTATCCGTTTTTAACTCTTGATGATGAAACAGAGATCACTCATTCCGATTATCTTGAAAACGGGAAAGTAAAAGTTTACATTGAAAAACCCGATGAAAAAGATTGTTTCCATCATATGACCTGCTATCTGCCGGATTACAGCATTGAAGAGGTTTATGGATTTGATAGATCGGAAGTAGATAATTTTTTGGAGATAATACGTTCGACCGCTCACCTTATTATTGAATTTTCAAAAACAGGGGGATTTAACAATGCCGCAGGTCTTTAAGATCGGTCCGTATTGGGTATATTTCTGGTCAAATGAAAATGTCCCGTTAGAACCTGTACACGTTCATATTTCTGAAGGTAAGCCACAGGCAGATAGTACAAAGATATGGATAACATCGGCAGGAAAATGTTTGCTTGATAATAATGATTCGCATATTCCAAACCGCACTTTAAATAATATTATTAAAATCATTGAAGCAAGAAGCGACGAAGTAATAAAAAAATGGAAAGAGCGTTTTGGAGAAATACGCTTTTACTGCTGAACCCATTCATTTATCTTCTGAACGCGGCGCATATTTTCCTATTTTGTGAAATATGCGCCGCTCTCATTTTTTATCGCTGACAAAATATGTCACGCCAACGGACGTTCGGCTGAATTATCTTCCCCCGCCGTCCTGTTCTGTGCAGTAAATTATGATCTGATTTGAAACAAGACAGCCTTTCGGAGTAAGTTTCAGAAAACCGTTTTCAAGCCGCGCAAGTCCGCTTTTTATAAGCTGTTCCGAACGTTTTTCAAGATTCGGGAACATTGTAACGGGTATGCCCTCCTTTGTAAGCCTTAACGCCAGCATGGCTCGTTCTTCGGGGTCTCCGCCCCTTCCTGCGGGAATGTTCCTTTGCAGCGGAGAATTTATAAAACTTTCTATAGTATCTCCGCAGCGGTAACGTTCGCCCTCTGCAAAACCGTGGGCGGAAACGCCTATTCCGCGGTATTCCTCGCAGTGCCAGTATTTCAGATTGTGACGGCATTCAAAGCCGCTTTTGGAAAAATTTGAAATTTCATAATGTTCAAAACCGTGCTGCCCGAGGAGATCGACAGTTTCAAGATACATATCCGCAGTTTCGTCCTCGGAGGGCAATTTTTTCAGCAGTTCTTCATCTTCCGCAAGCGGAGTGCCTTCCTCAACTTTCAGCAGATACGCAGAAATATGTGTAAGAGGCAGAGAGACCGCCTTTTCAAGCGTTTCCCGCAGAGATTTTTCCGTTTGAAACGGAACGGCAAGCATAATGTCACCGCTGATGTTTTCAAATCCCGCTTTGCTTGCGGAGAGAACTGCCGATACCGCTTCGGAAGCCTTGTGGATACGTCCCAGAGCTGCAAGTTCCTTGTCGTTGAAAGACTGTATCCCGAAAGAAATTCGGTTTACCCCCGCAGCTTTTATTTCGCGGAAATAGCTTTCCCCCGCAGTTCCGGGGTTGACTTCCATGGAAACTTCCGCGCCGCTTTCGATTTCCGCAGCGGAAAGAATGCTGCTTATCTGTTCGGCAGAAAGCAGCGAGGGAGTTCCGCCGCCGAAATACACCGTTGAAAAGCTTTCTTTCAGCGCGGAAATATTTTTTATAACGCTTCTGACGTAACTTTCCGCAAGGGAAGTATCCGTTACCGAAAAGAAATCGCAGTAACGGCATTTCCTTACGCAGAAAGGAACGTGTATATAAAGTCCCCGACTCATTCGTCAAGTTTGAGGACAGCCATGAACGCTTCCTGCGGAACTTCCACGGTTCCCAGCTTCCGCATACGCTTCTTGCCCTCTTTCTGCTTTTCGAGCAGCTTTTTCTTTCGGGTGATGTCGCCGCCGTAGCACTTTGCAAGAACATCTTTCCGCATAGCCTTGACAGTCTCGCGGGCGATTATCTTTCCGCCGATGGCAGCCTGAATGGGAACCTCAAAAAGCTGTCTGGGAATATTGTCTTTCAGCTTTTCGGCAATTTTCCTTGCGCGGGGATATGCGCTGTCCGCATGGACAATAAAGGAAAGCGCGTCCACCACTTCGCCGTTAAGCATAATGTCAAGCTTCACAAGCTTTGAGGGAGCATATCCCATAAATTCATAGTCAAAGGACGCGTAACCCTTTGTCCTTGATTTGAGCGCGTCGAAAAAGTCGTAGATTATCTCGTTAAGCGGCAGTTCATAGTGAAGTTCCACCCGCGTTTCGTCAAGATATGTCATATTCTTGAAAATTCCTCGTCTGCCCTGACAAAGTTCCATGATATTCCCCACATAGTCGCTTGGAGAAAGTATGGAAGCCTTTACCATAGGTTCTTCCGCAGAGGAGATATTTGCGGGATCGGGGTAATTTGTAGGATTGTCAATGTATATCGTTTCGCCGTTGGTAAGATTTACCTTGTAAATAACAGACGGAGCGGTGGTCACAAGGTCGAGATCGTATTCCCGTTCAAGGCGTTCCTGAATTATTTCCATGTGGAGAAGTCCGAGGAATCCGCAGCGGAAGCCGAATCCGAGAGCAACGGAAGTTTCGGGTTCAAAGGACAGGGACGCGTCGTTCAGCTGCAATTTTTCCAGAGCGTCGCGGAGATCGCCGTAACGCGCGCCGTCCGCAGGATAGATCCCGCTGAAAACCATGGGGTTTACTTCGCGGTATCCGGGAAGCGCGCTTTCGCATGGGTTTTCCGCGTTGGTAACCGTATCGCCGACCTTTGTGTCGCCTATGGACTTTATGGAAGCGGTGATGTAACCGACTTCTCCCGCTTTCAGAGAACCCGCGTTGACAAGTTCCACCGCGCCCATGTAACCCGCTTCTGTAACGGTAAATTCCGCGCCTGTTGCCATAAGGCGGATAGTGTCGCCGATCTTTACTTCGCCGTCAACAACGCGGACGTAGATAATTACGCCCTTGTAGCTGTCGTAGAAACAGTCGAAGATAAGCGCTTTCAGCGGCTTGGAAATATCCCCTTTCGGGCAGGGAATGTCGGTAACTATCTTTTCAAGGACGGACTCAACGTTGATCCCTGTTTTTGCGGAAATTCTCGGAGCGTCCTCCGCGGGAATGCCGATAACGCTTTCTATTTCGTCGCAGACTCTTTGCGGGTCTGCGGAGGGGAGATCTATCTTATTTATAACGGGCATTACTTCCAGATCGTTTTCAATGGCAAGGTATGTGTTTGCAAGGGTCTGGGCTTCGATACCCTGAGAAGCGTCCACCACAAGCACTGCGCCTTCACAGGCGACAAGGGAGCGGGAAACTTCGTAGTTAAAGTCCACATGACCGGGGGTGTCTATAAGGTTGAAAACATAGTCCCTGCCGTTCTGTGCTTTATAATTCAGCCTGACGGCTCTTGCTTTTATGGTGATGCCGCGTTCCCGCTCAATATCCATATTGTCAAGAAGCTGTTCTTCCATGTCGCGCTTTGCAACTGTGGAAGTAAGCTCCAGAATTCTGTCGGCGAGGGTGGATTTTCCGTGGTCTATATGTGCGATTATGCAGAAATTGCGGATATTTTCCTGATCGTAAGACAAATTAACACTTCCTTTTAAACTGATAGCTACATTATACCATATTATAAGGGTTTTGTAAAGTATTACCCTACCTGTTCTTTCTCCGCTTTTCGGGGGGAACATAGCGGTCGGTCAATCCTTTTGGACGCTTTACATTTCGGGCGATCTCCAGCATTTCATTCCTGAACGCCTGCCGCCGCTGTTCCCTGTCGCGGGTCTTTTCGGCGCAGTGATTGATGTGCCGCGCTATACGCTCGCCGTATGTGTAAAAGTCCGTAACTTCCACCGTGCTGACGGTCTTGCCGCCGTTTTCGTCATACCACCATCTGTCAAAGGCAATGCCTTCATCTGTTTCGCTGTATTTCAGCCATTCGGCATTTTCGTGGAAATACCGCGCTTTTGCTGTTATGGTAAGCTGATTGCGTATACATTCCACGTTTTCCACGTCCGAAAGCTTTATGACCCACATTTTTTTGTAATGCACCCATTTCCAGTCTAAAAACGCGCTGCGGCTGTGCTGCGAAACTATCATTACCGATCCCGAGATGTGTATATATGTGTGCTCGAGATGAGCGCGTATGAGTATGCTTTCCGCCGAAAAGCCGATAAGGCACACTACTGTGCCGTATGCGAACGCTCCGTATGCGGCATAGACGATCGCCGCGTACATTTCACGGGGCATTTGCGCATCAAGATATACTATAAATATTGCCGTTATTACCATCAGCGACACTAAAACACTGAGCGCGGGAAGAGACGCCAGAAATATGCGGCTGTTGTATTTTGCCGCGAGACGCTTCTCGTTGACGCGTATCATTTTCCGCATTTTTCTCCCGCCTTTCCTATCGACATACATATTAATTATAACATTTTTTTGAGTAATTGTACATAGTAATTTTAAATTTACTGTAAATTTCACAAAAAAATTACGGATTATGAAATAAATTTCACAATATGAAAAATTTCTATTGCAAAACGTGAGAAAATTTTGTATAATATAATTAAGTATGAATGTTGGAGGGGTCTGATGATAAATAAGGATAAGATAAGCAAGGTGCTTATATACAATTCTATGGGCAGATTGCTGATCTCTACGGAATCGGTGTACTTTCCCAAGGATTTTTTCAAGATAAAAGGTTCCGAGCTTGTCATGCTCAAGGGCAGCAATTACCCCGTAATTGCCAAAGATGAGAATATAGAAGCTATTTTTGAATATATAAACGGCGACAGAGTAAGATACCGGACAAAGGTGGATCTTTGCACGGAGTATCAGCTCAACTTCCACGTTTCCGAGGGCGAAATGCTTCAGGAGCGGCGGAGAAGCTTCAAGGTCATGGTGGATTTTGATGCAATGTCCCCGTTCTATATCCGCGGCGAGGAAATGTATTCCTTTGACGATCCTGTGGAGCTTCATTTTGTCAACCTCAATCTGGGCGGAGTGCTTTTCAGCTCCACGTCGGAATTTGAAGTCGGGGATCAGGTCATGCTCCATTTTCTGGACGGCGAAATGCAGCTCCTTGCGGAAGTGCTGCGCATACAGCGCGATGAAAACGGAAATGTCGTCGGCTACGGCTGCCGCTTCCTGAACGTTAATTCCACACAGGAAGAAAAACTTGCAAGGTTCATATTCGACTGTCAGGTCGCGGACAGAGAACGCCGCAAAGCAGCGGCAAAGAAGCGCTTCTGATGCGTTCATATAATATTTTTCAAGGAAGCAGATAAGTTTATGGCAACAGTTATCGTTGTTACTAATCAGAAGGGCGGCGTCGGAAAGACTACTACCTGTGCCGCTCTTACAGGTATTTTCAGAAGCAGGGGCAAACGCGTCCTTGCAATAGATATGGATCCGCAGGGAAATCTTTCCTTTTCTCTGGGAGCGGAGGACGAGGGTCATACCATTCACGATGTGATGACAGGCGAATGCAATATCCGCGATGCAATAAAGACCACGCATATCTGCGATGTTATAACTTCAAATATCCTGCTGTCGGGAAGTGAGCTTGAACTTACCAGCGCGCGCAGGGAATTTATCCTGAAAGACATACTGAAAACTGTCAGGACAAGCTATGACTATATCATCATCGACACGCCGCCTGCGCTGTCGATACTGACTATAAACGCCTATACCGCGGCGGACGATCTTATAATCCCCATGACGCCCGAGATACTTTCTTTGCAGGGGATAGCGCAGCTGCGGGAAACAATTCTTGCTGTCAAGAAATATTACAACAAAAAGCTGAATATACGCGGCATTCTGCTGACAAAATATGTTAAGAAGCAGGCTCTTGCCAAGGACGTTGAAGAAATGGTGGAGATAGTTGCCGAACAGCTCCACACCGTTGTGCTGAAAGATAAAATATCCGTTTCGGTGGCTGTGGCGGAAGCTCCCGCCCATCAGGAGGTAATAACCACCTATTCTCCCGGCTGCCGCGCGGCTAAGGACTATATCAGGCTTGCCGAATCTCTTTACCCCGAGATAGCGGCAAAGGTAAAATAATGCTGATTTTCGGAAAGGGATATGCAAATGCCGCCCAGATCAAATAAGACAGACGCCGTTATGCGCCTGCTGACGGGGAAAAAGACCACCGCCAAAAATCCTATACTTGACAGCGGTTTCAAAGAGGAGAAAATAACTTCCAGAACGCCGCCCAAAAGCGACGGAACGGAAATCGACATTGCGGGCGAGCTTGTAAGCGAGTTCCTTCCGCAGGTGCTGGAAAGATTTCATTGCTGCCGGTGTCCTGTCTGCTATGCGGAAGCTATGTCGGACGCACTGGCAAAAGCTCCTACGGTGAAGATACGGATAAACAGCAAGGACGATCTCCGTCAGGCGGAAGCCATCAAAGCAAAAAGCCGCAGGGAGATCCTTACAATACTGATACGCCTTGCCATAAAGCGCAGACGTCTCAAAAAGCACGAAAAAACATGAATTACGGAAATATCGTAAAGGGAAAATTTCTTGCGCGTCCCAACAGATTCGTGGCATATGCGGAAATTGACGGCAGGATCGAAAAATGCCATGTGAAAAACACAGGGCGATGCAAAGAGCTTCTTACGGAAGGCTGCACGGTATATCTGGAACGTTCTCTTTCCCAAAGCAGAAAGACGGCGTTTGACCTTGTGGCTGTACAGAAGGGCGGACGTCTCATAAATATGGACAGTTACGCGCCTAACATAGCGGCGGGAGAGTTCCTGCCGAAGCTTTTCCCCGAAGGAAATATCCGCGCCGAGTATACCCACGGGGATTCGCGGTTCGATTTTTACATTGAGGAAGGCGGAAGGAAGATCCTGCTTGAAGTCAAGGGCGTGACTCTTGAAAATGACGGCATAGTTATGTTTCCGGACGCGCCTACGGAGCGGGGGATAAAGCACCTGAACGGACTTATCCGCGCGCTTTCGGAAGGTTTTGAAAGTTACATTATGTTCGTAATACAAATGGAAAATGTAAGATATTTTACGCCGAATGATGTTACTCACCCGCAGTTCGGGGAGACACTGAGAAAGGCGGCGGAAAGCGGCGTTAAGCTCCTTGCATACGACTGCAAAGTAACGCCTGTGAGCATGGAAATAAACAAAGGGGTTGAGATAAAGCTATGATAAAATGCGACAGTTGTGCAAACTATGTATTCGATGACGAATACGGCTTTAACTCCTGCATGGTGAGCCTTGACGAGGACGAGATGCAGAAGTTCCTGACGGGAACCATCGAGGAATGTCCGTATTACCGCAATAATGACGAATACGAGATCGCACGGAAACAGTGACGGCAGGGGACGGAGATGATCCGTCCCTGTTGTTTCCCGAAAATTTTTTATACAAATCGGAATGAAAAACGGTTTAAATTTGTGCAGAATGTCGTGCCAAAACCCCTTTACAATCGGGCGGAAATATGTTATTATAATAAATAATGGGTGAAGTGTGACCTGAAATATACCGTTTACGGGAAAATATATTTTCGGAGGATATATATGCTGGACTTTGATTCTAAAAAGGAAATACTGCGCAGACTGCGTATAAAGGGTCGGAAAAATATTCTGATGTACGTCCCCTGCGCGATAGCAGCGTTTTTTGTAAAATTGTGGTATGCCATTGCCTGCCGCGCCGATATGGCTCTTTCCGACAAGGAGGGAAATCTCCTTGGCATAAAGGGTCTTGGTGAGCGTGACAAAACGCCGAAGAAGGACGATGTCATATACATAAGAAAACCGCTTTTCGGACGGTTCGTTTCTGTTGCGCTGGCATTTTCAATGCTGCTTATGTTAGTCCCTGCTGTGGATCCGGGGCTGAGCATTCCGGTAAATGCTGAAATAACAGATTTTGTCAAAGTTAAGACCGGCAGCGATCCCGATACTTATGTAGAATATTACATAGATACAAAGCGCAGCAACAGCGAAAATACATATCTCTTTAAGAAAACAGACTATGACACCGTAAAAACATATCAAGTAGGAGATGTTATAACTTATGAGATATCCGACCGTGCAGTGCGTGTAAGCTGGACATATGATCCTGAAGGAAAGATCGGACAGCTTGTAGGATTCGAGGTAGAACTCGTTATGACTGACACTGTCGGCACAAGAACCGTTTATGATGAAATTATAAAACAGCCTTCGGCAAGAATGCAGGTAATAAGCTCTAACGAGCTTGTGTCCGAAGAAGGAACAACCATAAATGTAAGAATAAACCCTATTACTAATCTTGATGAATGGCGTTATGAAGGCAAACTTACAAGCGGCGGAGAAATAGACGACACTGTGGAAAGCGACACCCATATAGCTATGGTAGATGACAAATTTGAGGTAAACAGAATAGTTACAGACGAAAAGAATGTACGCGAAGGCGGCAGCCAGAATTTTGATGCATCTTTTGATATACCGGCAGTCAGGGTAAATGACGGCGAAGATGTTACATATGATTCTCAGGCGATAGTAGAATGGGAAGCCGTACAGCAGAAGGGCGGAAACAGTGCAGGTACAAAACCTGACGGCTATAATCTTTACAGAAAAGAAGGAAACGGCAGTTTTGAACTTTATAAAAGAGATCTGGATCCGTCAAAAACTTCATTTACCGATACGGAGATCGTACCCGGCGTTCATTATCAGTATTTCGTTGAAGCTTACAGAGTCGTCTGGGGAAGCAGCAACAAAAAGTATAATACTTCAAATATAGGCATGATAACAAGCAGCGGTATGAGCGTTGAAGCGGACGGCGATGGAAAATTCGGCTCGGTCTACAGCGGACACGAGGCTCATCTCTATGTTGCTCCTCTTGCTCCGAGCTTAACTGTAGAACCAAGTTCCACAGAAAATAAGAATACAATAAATGTAAAAAGTGATCCTAACGGAAATATCTATAACGGTGTCTATATTTTCAGAACCAAAGGCGAAAAGCCTATAGGTCTTGAAGATGCCCGGGAATACACCCCCGATCTGAAAGATGAAAAGTTCGGCGAGTGGCTGTACAATATGTTTGTAAAGGGTGCACATAAAGCAGATTTTGCAGAATATGAACCCGTTTCAAAAGGACAGTTCAACAATCCGTCTTCATTTACCTATGAGGATACCGACATAATCTCAAAACAAACGTATTGCTATTATGTAATTTCCTATATTATGAAGGGAAATACTCCCATATACAGCAGTACAGTTGCTTTTCAGACTTCAAGCCTGAACATCAACCTTGATCCGCCTGTGGCAATAGTTCCAACTAAGGGCGATGGTCAGACTGTACTTAAATGGGATCCTGTTTCCGGCGCTCAGGGTTATGAGATAGAGATAACTATGACCGAATGCCATAAGCACGGCGATCCAAAAGAATGCCGCACCGAAGAATACATCACTCAGGTGAGAAATCTCGGCAATGTTACTACATTTACCCATAATTACCTTTACAATAACGACAGATACACTTATCGTGTCAGAGCGTATAAGAATGTTCAGTCTGTTGTAGACGGTGTTATCCTTGAGAAAACATACAGCAACTGGTCTTTCCCCGCAAATGTTACTGTAGGCGTACCGCTTTCTCAGCCGCTTAACGTTTCTGCTTCTACAGTCGATGGTGCAGTAACGGTAAAGTGGGATCAAGTCAGCGGAGCTGATTCATATACCCTTTTCTGGAGAAATCTTACCGATGGTACAAGCGGATCTTTTGCAGGTCTTACAAATCCGACTTATACACATACAAATCTTATAAACGATCAGCGCTATACATACTGGGTAGTTGCGTATAAGCATATTGACGGTGACAGTTCACACGAAACTCCTCAGGAGATCCCGAGCGGTGATTCTAATTCCGTAACTTTAAAAGTAGGTCAGGGACTTGGTATTCCTCAGGATCTGGAAGCGTCTACCACGGACGGTCAGATATCGGTCTCATGGTCAGATGTTGACGGCGCGGAAGGTTATATCCTTCAGTACAGACGTCAGGGTGAACAGTGGGCGACCTTTACGGATCATAACGATCTGCATAATATCGAGGTTACTTCCACTGAATTCAATCATACAAGACTCAATAACGGCGATATTTACGAGTATCGCGTGATCGCTTTTAAAACAGTAAGCGGCGAAAGAGTATACAGTGAACCTTCCATTGTTATCAGCATGACGGTGGGCGATGTTCTCGATACTCCGAAGGATTTCACAGTCACTACGACTGACGGTACGGCAAATCTTTCTTGGACAGCTTCAAAGGGCGCGGAAGGCTACATAGTATATGCGGCTTCTTCATCTATCCCATATCCGTATCAGTTTGATGTGAGCAAGAATACTTATGTTCACAACGGACTTATAAACGGCGATACATGGACATATTATGTTGTTGCCTACAAAACCGTAAACGGCTCCAGAACTTACAGCCAGCCTACAAAGTCAATAAGCGTGAAGATAGGTATTTCCATGACCGCTGCCGTTGACCTTACGGCAACCCCCGGAAACCGTCAGGTACTTCTTGAATGGTCGGAAGTTACAGGTGCGGAAGGCTATGCGGTATATCTGTATAATGACTTCAATATGGAATATGAACCGATAACCGTTACTTCCGAGACGGAGTATCTCCACAGAGGTCTTACAAACGGCAAGAATTACAGGTATATGGTGGCGGCGTATAAGACTGTCGGCGGACAGAGAGTTTACGGCGAATATTCAATGCCTGTGGACGCTATCCCCATGGCAGGCAATCTTGACGATATTGACAGGGAACTTACCATAAAGGGAACTGCTCCCTACGGCATTTCCCACGGAGAATATATCTCTGCTGCTGCAAATCACGGTGCTTTTGATCAGTCGGTAGATGTTTACTTCACTACCAGTGATGTTTCCACTCAAACGATAAGGGAGATCCTTAACGGCTATGCGGACGGCATCGGAAGCTTTATAGTTTATCCTTTTGACATAAGCATTTATCAGGAAAATACCCGCATTGAGATGGAACCCAACAACGGCTACAGCGTTACCATCACAATGCCGATCCCCGACAGGCTTATCGCTTACCGCGATTACATAACGGTAATACACATCAATGAAGACGCGGGAACAGAAGAGGTTGAGGAAGATGAGTGGTATAATACCACTGACCGCAGAATGGAAGTTCTTCCTGCGGCGGTGCTGGATATTGACAATGTATGGTGCATTCAGTTTGAAGTTTCAAGTTTCTCGCCGTTTGCAATAGTAATTTACAAGGATCATATTTCTGATGTTTCCTCGGGCGGCGGCGTTGCGGACGGTATGTTCGCGGGCAATTTCAACTCGGGATTGCTGCTCTTTACGGGACTTCCCGACATTCTGCTCAACAATAACAAACTCCGCGTTGTTTCGGGCGGAAGAAAGAAATACCGTGTAAAGAGCATTGACAAGATAGTTAAATAACCGAAAAGGACTGCTTCGGCAGTCCTTTCTGTTGAATAAATATTTTTAAGGAGAAGATGATATGAAGTTCAGAATTTTAGCAATGTCCGTTATTGCAGCAGGTGCGCTGCTGATGTCAGGCTGTACGAATTACAGTGAGATGATGAAAGAGGAGCCGCAGAAATACATTTCAACGGCTTCGGAAAACACCATGGAAACAATGGTAAAAGGAAATTTCCCCGAGGAATACGCGATCCTCAATGAAGCTTCAAAAAACGGCTCATTTACGGCAGAGTTTGAGGTAAAAGGCATAAAGTTCCGCGGAGAGGGATATTTAAACGAGTCGGACAGCCTTTCTTCCCAGATGTATACGCTTTCAGATACCGCGGGAAATTCCGCGCAGGTGTTTCTGTCGGCAAGCGGCGATCTTCTGAAGATAGGAACGGTTGGAGCGTCCGGCTCGCATATATACAGCATTGCTACGGACACTTTTGAGGAGAAACTTGCGGGGTCGATATTTGCTCCCGATTCAGGCTCGGAATATGCGCTTGCTCAGGAAGACTATGATATGCTGATCGGATATGCCGCGGAGATAGATTCTGCAATCGAAGGCAATGAAAACGACGCTTACCATGATATTATAAATAGTTTTATGGAGTCGCACCCGCCTGTAGTTCAGGAGAAAACAGATGCGGACGTTGCAGGGGAAACCGTAACCGCAAATATACTGACATACGATCTTACAAAAGATGATATTCGCCTGCTTGCGGAACAGCTTACAGATCAGGCTGCTGCGGACGGTGAAATGGAAGATGATGAGAAAAGCGATCTGATGTCCATGCTCGATGAGATGGAAGACTGCACCATGAACATTGTCTACACCGTAAACAGCAAGTCAAATATGCTTATGAAAGCAGATATAAATGTAAATCTGACTCAGAATGATGAGAAGGACGCGTTCCATATCGGAATAGTTTACGGAGCAGATCCCGCGGCTTCCGATAAGCAGAGTTTTGCATTTGAGTACAGCGTTGACTATCCCGAAGATGAAGAGTATCTTGAAGATGCCGAGTGGAATATATATGCAGACGTTACCCGCGGAGAAAACAGCTCCGAAACGGTAATTTCCATGGTGGACGAGGGAGAGACCACGCAGCTTGCGGTCATAACTTATGAGAAAAACGGAGATAACTACACCGTCACCGCAAATATCCCCGAAGCAGAACTTACGGGAAAGATGGAAGGAACGATCGTTACCGACAAAGATTCTGTTACCGTGACGATAGACAGGCTTTCCGCTGTTGAGGACGCGGCTGAGATCTCCTACTCACCGAAAGCAGTTCTTACAATAAGAAAGGGCGGGGAAATGCTTGATCTTGACGCGGAAAAGGAATTTCTCGACATTACGGAAGAAGAACTTGACACGCTTATTGAAAACATAAGCGAAGATTTTTCAAAGGTATTTGAGGAGAGTTCCGAACCCGCAGAGACTGAGGATCAGGCTGCATAGTAATTTCTCTGTTTGTTAAGAATTGCAAAAATTTAAGCCGCCGAGGAGTTTCCACGGCGGCTTTTATCAGAAGCGCACTTATCTGTCGTTCTGATCGCTGTTTTTGCTGTTGTTGCTCTTGTTGCTGTTCTGGTTCTGCTTGCTGTTCTGATCGCTGCTCTTGCTGTTCTTGTTCTGATTCTGTTCGCTCATGGTTTTTTACACTCCTTAATATTTTTCCTCCGTATATTTTAAGAATTAACGGGGATAATACTGATCCCTCATTAAAAGTGCAGACAAAAATCTGCGCAAAAACACATATATGCAGGTTTCTGCTTGATTTTTTGTACACTTTATGATCGTGGATCGGTATAAATTATACACACAACGCTTGAAATTTACTTAAACATGGTGTATAATGTTATTAATTATATGCAAAGGAATGATAAATATGCACAGCTGCGGAATTTTACTTCACATTTCAAGTCTGCCGGGGAAATACGGCATAGGTACAATGGGAAAAGAAGCAAGGAACTTCGTTGATCTCATGGTAGAAAGCGGTCAGGAATACTGGCAGATACTTCCTATAGGACCGACGGGCTTCGGAGATTCTCCGTATCAGAGTTACTCTGCTTACGCGGGAAATCCTCTGCTTATAGATCTTGAAACGCTTATTGACGAGGGACTTATAAGCGCAGAGGATCACGATCTGAAAGTGATCGAGAAAACGCCGCGATTTGAAAGTTATGCTTCGCTTTACAGTTTCAAAAAATTATTGCTGAAAAAGGCGTTTGCCGCGTTCAGGGAAACTGCTTCTGAACAGCAGAAGAAGGATCTGCGCGGATTCTGCTTGAAAAATGCATTCTGGCTCGATGACTATGCGCTTTTCACCGCACTAAAAGCCCATTTCAAGGACGTTATGTGGACGGAATGGGAGGACGACATTCGCTTACGCAAGCCCGAAGCGTTAAAACGCTATTCTAAAGAACTTGAAAAGGAAGTAATGTGCGTTAAATTCATTCAATACAAGTTTTTTGAACAGTATTATGCGCTGAAAGAATATGCAAATTCAAAGGGAATAAAAATTTACGGCGATATGCCCATATATGTTTCCATGGACAGCTCCGACGTCTGGGCGTCTCCCGAACTTTTTATGCTGGACAAGGACAGACGTCCCATAAAAGTTGCAGGCTGCCCGCCCGATGCGTTTTCCCCAACGGGACAGCTCTGGGGAAATCCTCTTTATAACTGGGATCTCATGGAAAAGAACGGCTATAAATGGTGGATCTCCCGCGTGGAATATTCGGGAAAACTCTTTGACCTTACGAGAATTGACCATTTCCGCGGATTTGAAAGCTTTTACGCTATCCCATACGGAAACGAAACAGCGGAAGAGGGAGAGTGGCTGCCCGGACCGTCCATGAAGCTTTTTAACGCCATAAAGGCAAAGCTCGGAAAAGTTGCTCTTGTGGCTGAAGATCTGGGATTCCTCACTGCGGACGTTAAAAAGATGCTGAAAGATTCGGGATTTCCGGGAATGAACGTTCTGGAATTTGCGTTCGGCGGGGAAAACAGCAACTATCTTCCCCACAACTATGTGCGAAACAGCGTTGTGTACATCGGGACACACGACAACGACACCGCTGTGGGCTGGTATGTATCTTCCGACAAAAAGACCCGCAAGAACGCCAAGAAATATATGGCTCTCACAAAGAAAGAGGGTATCAACTGGGGAATGATAAGAACTATCTACTCAAGCGTTTCCTCACTGGCAATAGTTCAGATGCAGGATATTCTCGGTCTGGGATCCGAAGCAAGAATGAATATTCCCTCGACTATCGGCGGCGGAAACTGGGCATGGCGGCTTAAAGACGGGGAATTTGACGGCAGACTTGCAAAGAAGCTCCGCAAATATGCCGAACGCTATTTCCGTGTTCCCGAAAAGAAAGAGAAAAAGAAGATCAGGATCAGAATGAAAAGAGCATAGCATTCCTTCTCCTGTCGGAAATATCGGCAGGAGAATTTTTTCATTCCGATATGAGAAAATTTGCCGCAGCACTTGAAATTTTCTC
Source organism: uncultured Clostridia bacterium (assembly GCA_947626755.1). Lineage (GTDB taxonomy): Bacteria > Bacillota > Clostridia > Oscillospirales > Ruminococcaceae > RGIG8773. Next base: position 3,137 of record CANQTP010000028.1, on the reverse strand, counting down.
CGAAATATGAGATAATTTCAAGTAGTATATATCATCTGAAAGGAAATTACAAAAATGAACTTCTTTGCAAAGTCCAAGGACACCATAATTCTTGTCCTGAAAGGCATGGCTATCGGCATCGGAAACGCTATCCCCGGGGTAAGCGGCGGAACCATCGCCGTTGTTACAAAAATTTTTGACAGGCTTATCGCGTCTATCGTTCCGAACATCAAAAAACTTATCAAGAACCTGCCGTTCCTGCTTCCTGTGGGAATAGGTATGGCGGCGGGAATTTTCCTTACCGCGCTGCTTCTGGAACACCTTTTTGAAAATTACTATGTTCCCACACAGCTTTTCTTTATGGGACTCATTCTCGGAAGCGTTCCCACAGTCTACCGCGAATGCCGAAAAGACGGCGGGAGAGCCCGCCCCGTGAACCTTATACCTTTTTTTATAGGCGCGGGAGTGATGATCTTCCTGCTGTTTGCAGGGGAAGGCAAAAGCCTTTTCAGCGAGGACGACTCGCTTACCTTCGGTGACGCTTGCCTTTACATAGTTATGGGGATCATCGGCGCGGCTTCAATGATAATCCCCGGCATAAGCGGTTCAATGGTGATGAAAATTTTCGGCGCGTATGATTCTATAATCTCCGCCGTTGCAAATCTGAATATTCCCGTTCTTGCCGTTTTTGCCGTGGGCGCGGTGATAGGACTTTTCGGCGCGGTGAAACTTATAGATGTCGTTCTGAAAAAATACCGTCAGGGTACTTATTGCCTTATTCTGGGATTAATTGCAGGGTCAATTTTCCATATATATCCTCAGGAATTTCAATTCAACGCGCAGGGAATAGCGGGGATCGTTCTGCTTCTTGTGGGAATGGCTGTGCCGTTCCTTACGGAACTTCCCGCTAAGCTGAAAAAAGATTGAGAAAGGGCGGATAATATGAGCGTTACAAGACTTTTCAATGACGGCTGGGAATTTTCCAAAAATCCCATTGAAACTCCGTATTCGGAGAATTTAAATTGGAAACGGGTGGACATTCCACATGACCGGCTTATATATCAGGTGAAGGATCTGTATGAAACTTTCACAGGCTGGTATAGAAAGTCCTTTGAGTATTCCAAAAAGCCCTCCTGCCGTGCCGCAGTGCGCTTTGAAGGCGTTTATATGGACAGCAGCGTCTATGTGAACGGAACTCTTGCAGGCGATTGGAAATACGGCTATTCCACCTTTGAATTTGATATTACCGACCTGCTGAAAGACGGGGAGAACCTGATTACCGTCCGTGTGAACTACCGCAGCCCAAATTCAAGATGGTATTCGGGCGCGGGGATCTACCGCAATGTTTATTTCAAGGAATACAGCGAGTGTCACATTGTAAGTGACGGAGTTTACATAAGCTCGGACATTGACGGTAATGTTACGATCTCTGCTGAAGCCGAACGCCCCGAGAATATTCCCGTCAGCGAACTTTCGCTGCATATGGCGATCATGGACGGAGAAAAGATCCTTGCGGAGAAAACTTCACTTTGCTGCGCCTTTGACAAAAGTCAGATGCCTGTTGTCCGCGACGGCTGTAAATATTCGGTAAATACCAATGTCCTGAAGATAAACGACCCGATCTTGTGGGATATTGACGACCCGCATTTGTATAAATGTGTTTGCGAACTTATCCGCGGCGGGGAAGTTGTTGACCGCGCGGAAACAAGGTTCGGCGTGAAAAAGGCGGAATTTACTTCCGACAAGGGATTTTTCCTCAACGGCAGGCACGTCAAACTCCACGGCTGCTGCGAACATCACGACCTTGGCGCACTGGGTGCGGCTGTGAACCGCCATGCCATAGAAAGAAAGCTGAAAACTCTCCGCACTATTGGAATAAACGCTATCCGCACAAGTCACAATATGCCCGCAGTTGAACTTATGGAACTTGCGGACGAAATGGGTTTCCTCATTCTTTCCGAGGGCTTCGATATGTGGGAAAAGCATAAGACCGACTATGACTATGCGGGATATTTCCCTGATTGGATAGAAAAGGACGTTGCTTCATGGATCCGCCGCGACAGGAACCACCCTTCGCTTATCGGCTGGAGCATCGGAAATGAGATCTACGACACCCACGAAAGCGAACGGGGACAGGAAGTCACTTCCCTGCTTATGGGACTTGTCCGCAGACACGATCCCCGCGGAAACGGCGTTGTTACTATCGGTTCTAACTATATGCAGTGGGAAAACGCTCAGAAATGCGCCGATATTCTGAAAGTTGCGGGCTACAACTATGCGGAACGGCTTTATGAAGAACATCACACCGCCCACCCCGACTGGAAAATTTACGGATCGGAAACGGCTTCAACCATTCAGAGCCGCGGAATATATCATTTTCCGCTGTCCCAGACGGTGCTTGCGGACGATGATGAACAGTGTTCCGCGCTTGGAAACTGTTCCACCGGCTGGGGCGCGAAAAATACCGAAGCCTGCATTATTCCCGACCGCGACGCGGAATTCTGCGCGGGACAGTTTATCTGGACGGGCTTTGACTACATCGGCGAACCTACTCCCTATTCCACCAAAAACAGCTATTTCGGACAGTTTGACACGGCGGGTTTCCCGAAAGACAGCGCGTTCATCTACCGCGCCGAATGGACAAACTATAAGGATTCGCCTTTTGTGCATATTTTCCCCTACTGGGATTTTATAGAAGGACAGGACATTGACGTGAGGGTAACTTCCAATGCGCCGAAAGTCGCGCTTTTCTTCAACGGCGAAAAGATTGCCGAAAAGGACATTGACCACATTCACGGCAGGGAACTTACTCTTGACACTGTTGTAAAATACCAAAAAGGCGAACTTCTTGCAATTGCCTATGACGAGAACGGAAAGGAAATTGCACGGGATATTCAAAGATCTTTCGGAAATACCGAGGAACTGCGGCTTGTTCCCGATAAGACGGAGCTTTCCGCGGACGGCACCGACCTTATTTTTGTGGAAATTTCCGCATACGACAAGGACGGGAATTTTGTCGCCAACGCCAACGACCGCGTTTTTGTTGAAGTTACGGGAGCGGGACGGCTTGTGGGACTTGACAACGGCGATTCCACCGACTATGAGGAATACAAAGGCGTTTCCCGCCGTCTGTTTTCGGGAAAACTCCTTGCGATAAT
>CANQTP010000027.1 GCA_947626755.1 uncultured Clostridia bacterium | reverse complement strand
TTATCACCCTTTATCATTATACCACATTCTATTCAAAAAAGCCAGCCCTTCGGCTGACTTTTTCGACAGACTGAGGGGAACGCTCTGCAAGAGAGAGCGTTCCCCTTAAATAGACAAACTTGCTTATTTTTTGCCTTTTGAAACAGTCCGGTGGACTGTTTCAAAACAAATTTAATATATGTTTTTCGACAGGCTGAACTATATTTACCAATATTTTTATAATAAAATTTTCTTATCAAAAATTTCCGTTTTCGACAAAAACCACGCGCCGACGGCGTTAAAATTGATAAAAAGGATGTGATAAAATGCCTGTCATAATAGACACCGAAGAAAAAACGGTCATTGCCCGACTTTCGGGGGAGATCGACCACCACAGCGCAAAGGAAATGCGCAGCGATATTGATCTTGCAATAGAGCGTTTCCGTCCCGAAAAACTTATACTTGATTTTGACGGCGTGACGTTTATGGACAGCTCGGGGATAGGACTTGTTATGGGAAGATACAAAGCCGTAAAACTTTGCGGCGGATCGGTCATAATCGAAAACACAGGCAGCCAGATCAGAAAGGTCATGCGCCTTGCGGGTCTGGACAGGCTTGCAGTCATAAGATAGAAAGGACAGTTAAAATGAAACCATTGAGCGAAGTTAAAATAACATTTCCCGCCGAAAGCCGCAGCGAAAGCTTTGCGCGCTCGGCGGCAGCGGCATTTTCGGCAAGGTTCGACCCGTCCGTCAGCGAGATAGGCGAGATCAGGACAGCCGTTTCCGAAGCGGTCACAAACTGCATCGTACACGCATACCGCGGGGTAAAGGAAAAAGGACGTGTAGAACTTATCCTCCGCGAAGAACCGGGTAACACCCTTTGCATAAAAGTCCGCGACAAAGGCTGCGGCATAGCCGACATAGAAAAAGCCATGGAACCGCTTTACACTTCCGCTCCCGATGAGGAGCGGGCGGGACTGGGATTTGCAGTGATGGAATCATTTATGGACAAAGTCACCGTTAAAAGCGTTTTAAACAAAGGCACAGATGTTACCATGAAAAGGAAGATCCTTTCCAAAGAAACAGATACATAGATCCCAATAGAAAGGATATGCCTGATTTGAACGCATTAAAAAGCAGCACTCCCGAAGCCGCTCCCCGCGCGGAGGACAATCTCGGGCTTGTTCACGCCTGCGCAAACCGTTTCCGCGGGCGCGGCATAGAATACGAAGATCTTTACGGAGCAGGCTGTATCGGTCTGGTAAAAGCCGTCTCCGCCTTTGACAGCGAGCGGGGAGTAAAATTCTCCACCTACGCCGTTCCAGTCATACTCGGAGAGATAAAGCGTCTTTTCCGTGACGGCGGATCGGTGAAGGTTAGCCGTTCGGTAAAGGAACTGGGAATGAAGCTGTCGGCGGCGGGAGAAAAATTCCGCCGTCTTAACGGCAGAGAACCCACAATTTCAGAACTTGCTGAACTTGCGGGCTGTTCTCCCGAGGACGCGGCAGAAGCCATGACGGTAAATCTTCCGCCTGTTTCACTTACGGATAATTCGGACGGCGATGACGGCGGACAGATAGACGTTGCAGCTCCGTCCCCCGACTACGAACTTGTTGACATACTTTCGCTCCGTCAGGCGATAGGCGGGCTTGAAGAATCCGACAGAAAGCTGATATATTTCCGCTATTTCAAGGAACTTACCCAGACGGACACCGCAAGGCTCATGGGCATGAGCCAAGTGCAGGTCTCGCGGCGGGAGAAGAAGCTTCTCACCCGTTTGCGGAACGAACTTATAGCGGAGTAGCGGCATTTTGCATAATCGGACTTGCTCCCGAATATATTAAGGTAAAAAGCCGAAAAGATACGGGAGGAAAAATTATGCTTGAAATTCTTGATAAGCCTTACACCGCAAGCCCGAAAGGACTTTCCTCATCGGAAGCCGCCGAACGCCTTGAACGGTACGGAGAAAATTCCCTTGCTAAGGAGAAAAAGGCAAGACCGCTGAAAATTTTCCTCGGACAGTTCCGCGATGTTATGATAATGATACTTCTTGCCGCAACGGTAATTTCCTTTTTTCTCGGGGAAATTTACGATGCGGTGACTATCGTAATTATCGTGCTTCTGAATGCCATACTGGGCTTCATTCAGGAATACCGCACCGAAAAGACTCTTATCGCTCTCAAAAACATGACCGCACCTTCCGCAAAATGCTGGCGTGACGGCTCACTTGTTACGATCCCCGCCGCGGAACTTGTCCCCGGGGACATTATCCGCCTTGAAGCGGGAGACAAAGTTCCCGCCGACTGCGTTATCCTTTCCTGCAAAGGACTTCTTGCGGAGGAAAGTATTCTCACAGGCGAGTCCGCCGCCGTTTCCAAAACAGCGGGCGAACCTTCCGACACGGACAATTCCATAGGAAAAGCAACATTCGTCTACAGTGGAACGGTCATTGTAAAAGGCGCGGCGGAAGTAAAAGTCACAGCCACGGGACTGAACGCGCAGGTAGGGAAAATTTCGGGAATGCTCACCGAAATAGAGGAAGAAATGACTCCTCTCCAGAAACGTCTTGCGGAACTGGGAAAAGTTATTGCCCTTATCTGTCTTGCAGTCTGCGTTATCGTTACCGCCGCGGGAATAATCCGCGGAGAACCGCCTTTTGATATGCTTATGACGGGAATTACAATTGCTATCGCTGCGATTCCCGAAGGACTTCCCGCAACGGTGACAATTGCTCTTGCCCTTGCCGTTGGCAGAATGTTAAAGAAGAACGCTCTCGTCCACAAGCTGCACTCTGTGGAGACCCTCGGCTGCACTTCGGTGATCTGCACCGACAAGACAGGCACTGTCACAGAAAACAAAATGACCGTTACCGAATGTTACTGCGGCGGGAAAAATTATTCCGTATCGGGGAACGGTTACCGCATAGCGGGAGAAATTACCCTTAACGGTTCGCGGATAAATCCCGCTTCGGAGACCGCACTTCGGGAAATGCTCATCTGCGGAACACTTTGCACAGGCTCGTCCATAACTTCTGACAGGAAAATTTCCTCCCGCGACAGGGGGCGGCTCATTTCTGGTGGGGAATGGAAAGTTTCGGGCGATCCCACCGAGCTTGCCATACTTATCGCCGCCGCAAAATGCGGAATTACCGCCGAAAGCCTTGCTTCCGCGCACAAGAAAGCGGACGAGATCCCCTTTGACAGCGAATCCCGCTGCATGACGGTGATCTTTTCCGAAAACGGCGGCAGAACGGCTTACACAAAAGGCGCGCCCGACGTTATCCTGAAACGCTGCGGATTTTACATGACCGACAGCGGAGCAGTTCCCATGACCGCACGAAAGCGCAGAGAAATTTCGGAAGTTCAGGAACGGCTTACGGGAAACGCCCTGCGGGTGCTTGCGCTTTGCAAAAAGGAAGTTACGGGAAATTCCGACCTTGAAAGCGGAATGGTATTTCTCGGACTTGTGGGAATGTCCGACCCGCCCCGCGCGGAAGCGAAACAAGCTGTCCGCCTTTGCAGAAGCGCACATATCCGCACTGTAATGATAACGGGCGACCACAGGAACACCGCAGCCGCAGTTGCAAAACAAGCGGGGATAATGCGGGAAGGCGACCTGGTTTTCACAGGTGCGGAACTTGAAAGAATGTCCGACGACGAACTTGACAGCGTTATCGGGAGAGCGGCGGTGTTCGCGCGGGTAAGTCCCGCGGACAAACTTCGCATAGTCCGAGCTTTCAAGCGCAAAGGCGAGATCGTCACCATGACGGGAGACGGCGTAAACGATGCGCCTGCCGTAAAGGAAGCAAGCATAGGCGTTTCCATGGGTCTGACGGGAACGGACGTTACCAAACAGGCGGCGGACGTTGTACTGCTTGATGACAATTTTGCTACACTTGTGAGCGCAGTGGAGCAGGGACGCGGGATCTACGCAAATATCCGCAAATTTGTCCGCTATCTGTTAAGCTGCAACATCGGGGAAGTTCTCACCATGTTCCTCGGGATAATCATGGGAATGCCCATGGTTTTACTGCCCACACAGATACTTATGGTAAATCTTGTTACCGACGGACTTCCCGCAATTGCCCTCGGCGTTGAACCGCCCGAGCGTGAGAACATGAAAAAGCCGCCGCGCAGATCGGACGAAAGCTTCTTTTCGGACGGTCTTATGCAGAAAATAATTATCCGCGGCGTTCTTATCGGACTTTGCACTCTGGGAAGTTTTTCGGTAATACACAGCCTTTCGGGGAATATTGCCGCATCGCGGACGGCGGCGCTTTTCACACTTGTGGTGTCGCAGCTTTTCCATGTATTTGAATGCAAATCCGAGCGGAAAAACATCTTTACTGTTCCATACCTTAACAATCCAAAGCTCATAGGCGCAGTTCTTGTTTCAATAGCCGTGCTTATGGCGGCAATATATTTCCCGCCTTTGCAGATGATATTTGAAACCGTTCCGCTTACGGGGAAACAACTTCTCATTGCCCTCGGACTGTCGGCATCCGCGCCGTTATTGCAGGCTCTTGCGCCTGCCGCTAAAGAAGATACATAATGCTTGCGGACTTGATGAAAAATATTTAAAAATTATCTATTGACATATAATATATGCCGTGATATAATTATAACAATATCAAAATGCGCTGACAGGAATAAAAGCCGTTGGTTTTTCGCAGAGAGCCGCCGTTTGGTGCAAGGCGGCAAAGGCTTACGGTCATAACTCGTCCTTGAGCAGTCCGCTGAAAGCGTTTGCAAGTAGGTTGGAACGGGTTCTCCCGTTACAGAGATACGCATTGGATATCTTTTGATTGAGATGCGGCGAGGTGCGGACAGTGCTGTCCGAACAAGAGTGGTACCGTGGAAGTTATGCTTTCATCTCTTTATGAGATGAAAGCTTTTTTATTTTCCGTATGGCTCTCGTGATCCGAAAACAAAATTTTTCCGGGATATTTGCGCGCGGTTCCGTGAAAATTTTAAAAATGCGGATCCGTGGTTCTCTGCCGCAAAAGTAAGAATGAAAGGAACGATCATCAATGAAAAATTTTGAACACTATCAGAAGCGTTATTTTATGCCCCCCGAACCATGCTATGACTGGGTAAAAAAAGAGAAGATCGACAAAGCACCCGTGTGGTGTTCTGTTGACCTCCGTGACGGAAATCAGGCACTTATCATACCAATGTCTCTGGAAGAAAAGCTGGAATTCTGGAAATATCTTATAAAAGTCGGATTCAAGGAGATAGAGATAGGCTTCCCCGCCGCAAGCGAAACGGAATTCGAGTTCTGCCGCACTCTTATCGAAAAGGATCTCATTCCCGATGATGTTACAATACAAGTCCTGACACAGAGCCGCGAACACATCATTGCAAAGACTTTCGAGGCGCTGAAAGGCTGCAAAAACGCCGTTGTTCACCTTTACAACAGCACTTCCGTGGCGCAGAGAGAACAGGTATTCCGCAAATCCAAGCAGGAGATCATAGATATTGCAACATTCGGCGCGAAGCTTTGCAAAGAGTACCGCGAAAAGACCGAGGGAAACTTCCGCTTTGAATATTCTCCCGAAAGTTTTACGGGAACGGAACCCGAGTTTGCGCTTGAGATCTGCAACGCTGTTATAGACATCTGGCAGCCGTCCGAAAACGATAAAGTTATCATAAATCTTCCCGTTACCGTTGAGGAAAGTATGCCTCACGTTTATGCCTGTCAGGTGGAATATATGTGCAAGCACCTGAAAAACCGCGAAAATCTCGTGATCTCCCTGCACCCCCACAACGATCGCGGCTGCGCTGTTTCGGACACGGAAATGGGACTTCTTGCAGGGGCGGACCGCGTTGAAGGAACGCTTTTCGGCAACGGCGAACGCACGGGAAATGTTGATATTGTAACTCTTGCTATGAATATGTTCACACACGGCGTTGACCCGAAGCTGGATTTTTCAAATCTTCCCGAAATTACCGAAGTTTACGAAAGACTCACCCGTATGCACGTTTACGAACGCCAGCCGTACAGCGGAGCATTGGTATTTGCAGCGTTCTCGGGTTCTCATCAGGACGCAATTGCAAAGGGCATGAAGTGGCGTGACGAAAAGGATCCCGATCACTGGAACGTTCCCTATCTTGCAATTGACCCGAAAGACGTGGGCAGAGAATATGAAGGCGATGTTATCCGCATAAACAGCCAGTCGGGAAAAGGCGGCATCGGCTATCTTATGGAGCAGAAGTTCGGCATAGATATGCCGCCTAAAATGCGGGAGAATTTCGGCTATGCTGTCAAAAGCGTTTCCGATCATGCTCACAAGGAACTTATGCCCGATGAGATCTACGATATTTTCAAGGAGAAATATCTTAACAAGACGGATCTTTTCACCGTTGACGAAGCGCATTATGCCCAGAAGAACGGCATAACCGCCACAGTTACCATACTCAGGAACGGAAAGACCATCACCCGCGAAGCCTGCGGAAACGGACGTCTTGACGCGGTATCAAATGCCGTCAAGGACGCTCTGGGCATAACATATACTATTACAACATATCAGGAACACGCGCTTGAACACGGTTCAAGTTCACAGGCATCGGCATATGTGGGCATAGAAACTGCGGACGGCGTTTTCTGGGGCGCGGGAATACACACGGATATTATCGTTGCTTCCGTAAATGCTTTAGTTTCGGCAATAAACAACAGCGGTCTCATAAAATAAAAGATCGGCGGCGCAATTTGCGCCGCCGCAAGTTTTTATCAGTCCTGAGTCATTACGAAAATATCATATATGGCTTTTACCGCCGCTTCAAAATCTTCCTCACTGACGCCGATGATTATATTCAGCTCCGATGATCCCTGATCTATCATCTTGACATTTATCTTAGCGTGTGCAAGCGCGGAGAATATCCTTCCGGCAGTACCGCGGTTCTTTCTCATGCCGCGTCCCACAACGGCAATAAGCGCAAGATCGTCCTCAACATAAAGATGATCGGGGTGAACGCGGAAATTTATTTCGTCCAGAACACTTTGCTGAACGGGTTTTAACGCGTCTGTGGCAACAATAACGCTCATGGTGTCGATACCCGAAGGCATATGCTCGAAGCTGACGCCGTTCTTTTCCAGTGCTCGGAGAACGTTCCTTCCGAAGCCGAGTTCGCTGTTCATCATGTCCTTTTCAATGTTGATTACGGAAAGTCCCTTCTTGCCTGCAATTCCCGTTATGACATACTTGCTTGACTCATCGGAAGAAGCAACGATCATTGTGCCGCTGTCCTCGGGCTTGTTGGTATTTCTGATATTTATGGGGATCCCCGCAGTGCGGACAGGGAAAATAGCGTCCTCGTGGAGAACTCCCGCTCCCATATAGGAAAGCTCCCTGAGTTCCTGATAGGTAATTGTTGTGATAGGCGCAGGATCGTCAATGATCCTCGGGTCGCAGATAAGGAAGCCGGAAACGTCCGTCCAGTTCTCGTAGATCTTTGCATTTACCGCTCTTGCAACTATCGAGCCTGTAACGTCCGAACCGCCGCGGGAGAATGTCCTGATAGTATCGTTGGGCATTGAACCGTAAAATCCGGGGATCACTGCGTGTTCGCTTTCCGCAAGTCTTGGGCGGAGAAGCATTATGGTAGTATCAAGATCGAAAGTGCCGTTTTCCTTGAATTTGATATATCCCGCAGGATCAATAAAATCAAATTTCAGATATGCGGCAAGGACTTTGCTGTTAAGGTATTCCCCTCTTGAAGCTGCATAGTCACGTCCTGCCATATGTTCAAATGAATCCTTTATCCTCTTGAAATCCTTTTCAAGCGACAGTTCTATCCCCAGTTCGGAAATTATATCGTTGTAACGTTTTTCAATTGCGGAGAAATCCGATTCAAAATCCTCGCTTTTAGATGCTTTTTCATAGCAGGCATAAAGCATATCCGTTACTTTAATATCATCTTTGAAACGTTTTCCGGGGGCAGAAGCAACAACATACTGTCTTTCGGGGTCGGACAGGATAATGTCCGCGACTTTTCTGAACTGTCCCGCATCGGCGAGGGAACTTCCGCCGAACTTTACTACTTTACAATCTCTCATACAAAATATTCCTTTCAAAATAACATATACCTTTATTATAAATATATCCGCGGAAATAATCAATAGGAATATAAGACAAATTTTCACGCGAAAAATTGTCCGTTTACGGCAAACTGCTGTATTTGTGGGACGGACAAGGTGCGAATTGTATCATTTACCTTGAAAAACCATTCAAAAACCATTGAAATTTTTGCGGAAATGTGATATAATTAATTATAAGTATATTAAGGCAGCACCGCGCAAAGACCGCCTTACGGCTTTGCCGCACATCTGCTTGCATATTTTTCGTCATATTGTCTGAAAATCCCTTGAAATACATTTAGTATTCCTGCGGGATTTTCAGCCAATCTGACAAAAAATCTGACGGCGCATCTGCACGACAATCTTTGTGCGGTGTTGCCTTGAAAATTCAAAAATTTGCTGTTTGGAGAGAAAGTTATGAGCTACGCAGATGATGTTTTTGTCAATAATGTACGGGATATTCTCAGGAACGGTATTTCCGACAAGGATATGAAAGTCCGCCCCAGATGGAGCGACGGCACTCCCGCGCATACTATAAAGAAATTCGGTATAGTCAACCGCTATGACCTTTCCAAGGAATTCCCAGTTATAACCCTGCGCAGGACGTTCTTCAAGACCGCCGTAAGGGAGCTTCTCTGGATATGGCAGAAAAAATCCAACAATATCAACGACCTCGGCGCGCATATCTGGGACAGCTGGGCGGACGAATACGGTTCTATCGGCAAGGCCTACGGCTATCAGCTGGGGATAAAGCATCACTACCCCGAAGGGGATTTCGATCAGGTGGACAGAGTTCTGTACGACCTGAAACACGACCCCGCAAGCAGAAGAATTATTACAAATATTTACAATCATCACGATCTGTCGGAAATGCACCTTTATCCCTGCGCCTACAGCATGACATTCAACGTCTCGGGTAAAAAGCTGAACGCTATCCTCAATCAGCGTTCGCAGGATATGCTGGCGGCGAACAACTTCAATGTCTGCGAATATGCCGTGCTTGTACATATGATGGCGCAGGTCAGCGGTCTGGAAGCGGGGGAACTTGTTCACGTTATTGCGGACGCGCATATTTACGACAGGCACGTTCCCATTATAAAAAAAGTAATTGCAAACAAGCCCTACCCCGCGCCCGAATTTGTCATTGACAAGTCGGTAAAGGATTTCTACAAATTCACTGTTGACAGTTTTGAACTGAAAAATTACAAATACAACACCGATGAAGTGAAATTCCCCGTGGCTATTTAAAAGGAGCTGGTGTTATGAATATCAAAGGCGAACCGGGAGTTGCAATATTTCTGGGAATAATTGCGCTTATAGCTGTTCTTGCGGCGGTATTTCCCGAATACGCATGGTGGCTGTCTACGGGCTGGAAATATAAAGACCTTGAACCTACAGACGCAAATATAATTTATATCCGCGTGGTCGGGATAATAATAGCGCTCATACTTGTCGGAACAATAATTTTTGGCGTATTTTAAGGAGAAAACATATGCTTACAGCAATTGCGGCAGTCAGCGGAAATTGGGGCATAGGCAAGGACGGCGATCTGCTTTTCAATATCCCCGAAGATAAGAAATTTTTCCGAAGGACGACCCTGAACCACACCGTCATTATGGGACGGAAAACTCTTGATTCCCTGCCGAACGGGAAACCGTTCAAGGACAGGAATAATATTGTCCTTTCGCGGAACAGGAACTTTTCCACCGATGGCGTTACGGTCTGTCACGACCTGCGGGAAGTTCTTGAAATCGTGAAAAATGAGGACGCTTTCGTGGCAGGCGGCGGGGAAATTTACCGCCTTATGCTTCCATTCTGCGCAAAGGCAATAATTACCAAAGTAGGCAGCATTCCCGATGCAGACACGTTTTTTCCAGATCTTGACAATGATGCAAATTGGGTGCTTACCGATCAGTCGGAAGAATTTACATATGAAGGACTTACATATCGTTTCTGCACATATGAAAACACAGGCAATGAAGTGTTAATATACTAATAAATAAAAAGGAGACAATCATGGACAAATTAGAACAGCTTAAAAATTGGGTAGAGGAATCGGAGAACATTGTATTTTTCGGCGGAGCAGGAGTTTCCACCGAAAGCGGCATACCCGATTTCCGCAGTGTGGACGGTCTTTACAACCAAAAGTACAAATATCCACCCGAAACTATCCTAAGCAGAACTTTCTATGTTCACAATCTGGACGAATTTTACAAATTCTACCGTGACAAACTGCTTTGCCTTGACGCCAAACCCAACAAGGCGCATATTGCCCTTGCAAAGCTTGAAGAAATGGGCAAGCTTAAAGCCGTTGTAACTCAGAATATAGACGGACTTCATCAGGCGGCAGGCAGCAAAACGGTCTACGAGCTTCACGGTTCTATTTTAAGGAATTACTGTCTCCGCTGTGGCGAACCCCACACCGCCGAGTACATAAAAAGTGTGGACGGTCCTCCGCCCTGCCTGAAATGCGGCGGTCTTGTGAAGCCCGATGTTGTTCTTTACGAGGAAGGGCTCAACAGCGACACGGTAAACGGCGCGATCAAGGCTATCAGCGAAGCGGATATGCTCATCATAGGCGGAACTTCACTTTCCGTTTACCCTGCGGCGGGTTACATTGAATATTACACAGGAAACAAGCTTGTCCTCATAAACAAGACTCCCACCGACAGGGACGACATGGCTGATCTGCTTATTCACGACAGCATAGGCAAAGCCCTTGACTTTGCGGTAAACGGTAAAACGGAGGAATAAAAGATGAATTTACCTGATTTTTATGTTGACGATATTATAAAAAGAGCCTTGGAGGAAGATATTAACTATATCGACCTTGCAACCGACTATCTTCTTGATGATGACGACACCACCTCCGCGGCGTTTATTGCCAAGGCGGACGGCGTTCTCTGCGGCATAAACGAAGCTTTGCGGGTGTTCACTTTCATTGACAGAGATGTAAAATACGACATTCGCCTTAAAGACGGAGAACAAGTCTCAAAAGGCGACTGCATTGCCGTTGTGCGCGGAAAAACAAAGTCAATTCTCAAAGGCGAAAGGACTGCTCTGAACATTCTCCAGCATATGTCGGGAATTGCCACGGAAACGGCAAAATATGTAAAATGCTGTGAGGGAACGAACTGTTCCGTTGCAGAAACGCGTAAAACGCTTCCCGGACTCCGCGCTTTAGAGAAATATTCCGTTACCGTCGGCGGCGGAAAGAACCATCGTTTCAACCTTTCGGACGGTGCAATGTTAAAGGACAACCACATTGACGCATACGGAAGTCTTACCAACGCCGTTGCCGCGCTCCGCAAAAAGATAGGACACATGGTAAAGATAGAAGTCGAAGTGCGCAGCAAGGACGAACTCAGGGAAGCCCTTGCCTGCGGTGCGGACGTTATCATGCTTGACAACATGACCGTTCCTGAAATGACCGAATGTGTAAAGATAGTAGACGAAACAACTGCGGGAAAATTCCGCCCGCCAATAGAAGCTTCGGGAAACATCACTCTTGAAACTGCTGCGGACGTGGCAAAAACGGGTGTGGATATTATTTCCGTCGGTGCGCTGACGCACTCGGTAAAGGCGTTTGATATTTCACTTAGAATTGAAAAGTAAAGCTATTTCAAATGCGTAATGCGTAATTCGTAATGCGTAATTAATTATTATTTTTGCAATAACATATTAATTACTAATTTCGGAATTTGCAATTTCAAGTAATTTTATTAATTACAAATCGGGAATTACTGATTTAATTACGCATTAAGCATTACGAATTACGCATTGAAAATATAAGGTAAAGGGTAATGTAAATGAGTAAAGTATATTCACTTGGTATCGACGTTGGTTCAACAACGGTAAAGACGGTCATACTTGATGAGGACTGCAATATTATACATTCCTGTTATCAGCGGCATTTCTCGAAAGTCCGCGAGACCGTTGCGGAACAGCTTTCGGATATTGCGCAGAAATTTTCCGACTGCGAATTCCGCCTGAGTATTACGGGTTCGGCGGGACTGGGACTTGCCAACGCCGCGGGACTTCCCTTCGTTCAGGAAGTTTTCGGCGCGTTTATTGCCGTAAACCACAGCTACCCCGATGCGGACGTTGTTATAGAACTTGGCGGCGAGGACGCAAAGATAATTTTCCTGACAGGCGGCGTGGAACAGCGAATGAACGGTTCCTGCGCAGGCGGAACGGGTGCATTCATAGATCAGATGGCTACGCTTCTGGGAATCACTACGGACGAGCTTGACAGACTTGCTTTAAATGCGGAAAAAGTCTATCCTATCGCTTCCCGCTGCGGCGTTTTCGCAAAATCCGACATTCAACCGCTGCTTAATCAGGGCGCAAAACGTGAGGATATTGCCGCTTCCATATTTCAGGCTGTTGTGGATCAGACCGTTTCGGGACTTGCTCAGGGACGTACCGTTGAGGGAAAAGTTCTTTTCCTCGGCGGACCGCTGTCATTCCAGAAAGGCTTGCGGAAAGCATTTGTAAATACTCTGAAACTTTCGGAGGAAAATGCAATTTTCCCCGAAAACGCGCCATGCTTTATGGCGTTCGGCTGCGCGCTTTACGCAAAGGACAACAGTGAACCCATGAAAATTGACGAAATTACCGAACGCCTGAAAAATGCAAAGATGAAAGACGATATTGTCACGGGAAAACCGCTGTTTACTTCCAGGGAAGAATATAACAAGTTCGTGGAACGCCACAAGGAATGTGATCTGAAATACGCGGATATTTCCAAGTATAGCGGCGAAGCCTATCTTGGCATTGACGCGGGCTCTACCACCACAAAACTTGTTCTCATAACCCCGAAAGGCGAACTTCTGTATCAGCATTACTGCTCCAGCATGGGCAGACCACTTGACATTATTTCCGAAAAGCTGAAAGAGATATACACTCTCGCGGGGGACAGGATAAAGATAGTTTCTTCCGCTGTAACGGGTTACGGCGAGGACCTGATAAAAGCAGGTCTCGGCATAGATCACGGCATTGTCGAAACTGTCGCTCACTACAAAGCCGCAAGTTTCTTTGAACCCGATGTGGATTTCATTATCGACATAGGCGGTCAGGACATCAAGTGCTTTAAGATAAAAAACAAGGCTATCGACAGCATTATGCTGAATGAAGCCTGTTCCTCGGGCTGCGGCTCGTTTATCCAGACATTTGCCCTTGCATTGGGATATGATATTGCGGAATTTTCCCAGCTTGGACTTTTTGCGGAAAAACCCGTCGATCTCGGTTCCCGCTGCACAGTTTTCATGAACAGTTCGGTAAAACAGGCGCAGAAAGACGGCGCTTCCGTGGAGGATATTTCCGCAGGGCTGTCCGCTTCTATCATCAAGAACGCCATTTACAAGGTAATCCGTGCGAAATCAGTGGACGAGCTTGGTACACACATTGTCGTACAAGGCGGAACATTCCTTAATGACGCAGTTCTGCGTTCCTTTGAAATGGAACTTGGCAGAAATGTTACCCGCCCTGCCATTGCAGGACTTATGGGAGCGTTCGGCTGCGCACTTTACGCCATGGAACACAGAACGGAGAATTCCACGCTTATTACCGAAGAACAGCTTGCAAAATTTACATATGTTTCCAGGCAAGCAAACTGCAACGGCTGTACGGCACATTGCAGCCTGACAATAATCAGCTTCGGAGACGGTCACAAATTTGTCAGCGGAAACCGCTGCGAGCGGGGCGCGGGACTTCAGACCAACAAGGAACGGCTCTGCCTTTACGAATACAAATATGACAGGCTTCTCGGCGTTGTCCGTGAAAAGCCCTCCTCACCCAAGGCAAAAGTGGGACTTCCCCTTTGTCTGGGATTTTATGAGCAGCTGCCGTTCTGGCACAAAGCATTTACGGAACTTGGATTTGAAGTTGTTATCAGCGAGGAAAGCACCCGCGGCACATATTACAAAGGACAGCACACCATTCCATCGGATACGGTATGTTATCCCGCAAAACTTGCCCACGGACATATTTTAAGCCTTTTCGAGCGGGGCGCGGACTTCATATTCTACCCCTGCGAAAGCTACAACGTTGATGAGGGCGGCAGCGATAACCATTATAACTGCCCCGTTGTTGCATATTATCCCGAACTTCTGAAAGCCAATGTTCCCGTTCTTAATGATGAAAATTTCATTCACCCTTATATCGACATAAATCTTGAAAAGCATTTCGGGGAAGCCATGAGCAAGGCTCTGGAAAAGTACGGCGTTACCAAGAAACAGGCAAAAGACGTATGGAAAAAGTCCATGGACGCCCTTGAAAGCTACCGCAAAGACGTTATCAAAAAGGGCGAAGAGATAATCCGAAAAGCCCGTGAGCAGAAAATGCCTATAATCGTACTTTCGGGACGTCCGTACCACATCGACCCCGAGATCAACCACGGCATACAGAAGCTTATCACAGGTCTGGGACTTGCGGTTATCACCGAGGACAGCGTTGCGCACCTTGCGGAAACGCCTACTCTCCACGTTCTGAACCAGTGGACTTATCATTCTCGCTTGTACCGTGCGGCTAAGTACGTTACCACACAGCCTGATATGCAGCTCGTTCAGCTTGTGTCTTTCGGCTGCGGAATTGACGCCATCACTACAGACGAAGTGCGTTCTATCCTCGAAAGCGGCGGAAAGCTTTACACACAGCTGAAAATAGACGAGATAAACAACCTCGGCGCGGCTAAGATACGTCTCCGCAGCCTTGTTGCCGCCATGGGGAAATAAACATTTTGTAAATATAGCAAAATAAATTACTTATAGTTTAAAAGAAAGGACAGTAATCATATTGTCAAATGCTGTTTTTACGCCGGAAATGAAACAGACCCACACAATACTCATTCCGGATATGCTGCCGATACATTTCGGACTGATAATGGAGATCTTCCGGAATAACGGCTATAAAATGGAGCTTCTTACCACTTCCACGCGGAATGTTGTGGACGAGGGATTGAAGCACGTCCACAACGACACCTGTTACCCCGCTTTGCTTGTTATCGGACAATTCATTGACGCGCTGAAAAGCGGAAAGTACGATCCTGACAAGACCGCACTGCTTATTTCGCAGACAGGCGGCGGCTGCCGCGCTTCAAACTATATCCACCTGCTTCGGAAAGCGCTGGACGAGGAATTTCCGCAGATACCCGTTCTGTCGCTTAATTTCAGCGGTCTGGAAAAGGACAGCGGGTTCAGCATAACTGCGGGAATGTTCCTGCAAATGCTTTACGCCGTGCTTTACGGCGACCTTTTGATGAGCCTTTACAACACCTGTCGGGCATATGAAATTCACAAGGGCGACAGCAAAGCCGTTCTGGAAAAGTGGCAGAAGAAGATCGCGGAGATGTTCTCAAAAGGCGGCTACAGACGGACAAAGAAAATTTATCGGGAGATCCTTGCGGATTTCTCCGCGGTGGAACGTTCAAAGGAAAAGAAGATACGCGTGGGCATTGTCGGGGAAATTTATGTAAAATATTCTCCGTTAGCAAATAATCATCTGGAAGATTTTCTCATATCAGAGGGCTGCGAACCTGTAGTTCCTGCGTTTCTGGATTTCTGCCTGTATTGTGCGGTGAACACGGTAAACGACGGGAAAATATACAATTTCAGCAACAGCACAACGAAAATTTTCGGGATAGCCTACAAGCTTATTTACCATATGCAGAAGCAGCTTATTGCCGTTGTGAAGGAGCACGGCGAGTTCGACCCGCCCCACGATTTTGAGGATCTGCGGCATTATGCGGACAAATATATGCACCAAGGCGTTAAAATGGGGGAGGGCTGGCTGATCCCCGCGGAAATGGCTGCCCTTGCCCACGGCGGAGTGGAAAATATCATCTGCACACAGCCTTTCGGTTGTCTGCCGAATCACATTGTCGCCAAGGGAATGTCCCGGGTGATAAAGGAAGCGTTCCCGCAGGCAAATATCGTTGCGGTGGATTACGATCCCGGCGCAACTCGTGTAAATCAGGAAAACCGAATAAAACTCATGCTTGCCAATGCAAGAAAATGATAAACAGTCCGCCGGAAATTCCCGACGGACTGTTTATTTTGCAGAAAATTTTGCGCAATTTTTGTGCAGAATTACCCGAACAAATTTTTTCAAATTCCCTTGACAAACGCGAACAAGTGTTTTATAATAAAATAAAACGAATGTTCAGAACAAACGTGCTAAAAAGAAAGGAAGATATATATGCAGGGATCTGCCGCAAAAATAATCGATACGGAAAAGAAAGAAATAGTAATGACCCGTATTTCAAGGAGAAATAAACTTCTGCCGCAAAAGATCGCAGGCTTGATGATGCTTGCGGTGATAGTTTTCATGGTAACGGTGGGCGGTGAACTTTCCGCAGCCGCTGTGCTTGCTCCTATGGCGCTTGCCGCCGTCTTTTCCAAGGAAAAAATAATGGATTTCGGAATATTTTCGGAAAAAACGCAAAGTAAATCTTGACCCAGAAGCGTTTGTGTGGTATAATTGTGGATACAATTGCACCGAAAGGAAGTCTTACGCATCATGCGCAGAAGTTTTATATCCGCAGCATTGGCTCTTGCAATGCTCTGCGGCTGCAAAGCGGATACCGAACCGTATATTACGGAGTCGGAAACCGTATATGTATATGAGGATATTTCCGTTACGGATACGCCGCAGACGGAAACCTCCCTTGCATCGGTGTCAGAAACAACATCGGCAGCCGAAACTTCTGCAAGCATTTCCGGAACAACAGCCGAAAAGACCGAACAAAGATACAATTTCCCGCAGGAGTTCTATGAAGAACTTGACGGGATATTCGCTGAATTTCCGCATTTCCTGTATTACGACATAGCGCTTGCGTATAAGGATATTGAAAGCGGGTTCACCTTTACGATCGATCCCGACGATCACTTTTTCTCCGCATCGGTCATGAAAGCACCGTATATGCTGTACATTTACCGCCTTGCGCTTGAAGGAAAAGCCGACTTGGACCGCAAGGTCACTTACACCGAAGCATACAAACGCGAAGGCACGGGCGTACTCAGGAATATGGAAGCGGGAACGGAATTCACCGTTGAAGAACTTATCGGGTATTGTCTTGAAGAAAGCGACAATTCCGCTTTTGCAATGCTGCGGGAGCTTTTCCCCGAGGACGGCTACACAGAGTTCATGAAAGAACTCGGCGTTTCCCATGAGGACGATTCAAAAGCGTTCAATCAACCGCAGATCTGCTGCGGTTCGGCTCTGACAATATCCGAAGCAATATATGATTTTATTGAGGAAAACAACATCTATTCCGAAAATCTGAAAGATCATCTTACGCACAGCCGAAATGCTATGATACTTGGCGGAGAAGGTTCGGAAGTCATAAGGAAATACGGCTGGCACGGCGGAAATTTTCACGATCTTGCCGTTATACGCGGGGAGAAAGACTATCTGCTGTCCATAATGGCAAATTTTGATATGCTCGTTATAGGCACGGAAGAATATCGCCTTTTCGGGAAGCTTTCCCTGCTTATTGCAAAGTATTCCGACAAGCTGATAGAAGATGATGCTCATGGAAATTACGTTTCGATCACAATCAAGCCACAGGAGGTAAAAGATATGTCTCTTCCGAAAGACCCGTATATGCTGCTCAGCGTTCTCAACATGAAACTGCGGGACATTTACCCGAATTTTGAAGCGCTCTGCGATGATATGGACGCCGATCCTGCGAAGATCGCCGAGTCCATGAAAAAGATCGGCTATGAATACGATCCCGCAAATAATCAGTTTTCGGCTGTTCCCGATGAAGCGGAGCAGGCAAAGAGTTAAAAAAGCCGAGCGCACATTTTATATCAATTGTAAAATGTGCGCTCTTAACATATTTTCATGCCGTAAATATCCGCATTATATTTGCCGTCAGGGCGCAAAGTATCACACCCGTTACCGTCGGGAGCAGGAACGCTGTCAGCGTCCATTTTATGCTGCCCGTTTCCTTTTTTATCGTCATGCAGGTGGTGGAACACGGAAAATGACAAAGCATGAATATCATCATGCAAACGGCAGTCGTGATGTTCCAGCCGTTGTCGATAAGTATGCTTTTCAGGGAATCAAGATCCTCGTATTCAACGATCTTTCCCGTGGAAAGATACATCATCAGCATTATGGGAACTACTATTTCATTTGCGGGAAATCCCAATATGAACGCAAGAAGTATAACTCCGTCAAGTCCTATGAAACGTGCAAACGGGTCAAGAAATTCCGCACAAACGGCAAGCAGTGAACCGTCCGCAATGCGGATATTTCCCAGAAGCCAGATAAGCAGCCCCGCAGGCGCGGCAACGGAAGCCGCTCTGCCTAAAACAAATATTGTCCTGTCAAATATGGATCGGACTATGACCTTTCCTATCTGGGGCATACGGTACGGCGGAAGTTCCAGCGCAAAGGACGAGGGTACGCCTTTCAGCACTGTGGAGGAAAGCAGCTTCGACATGATGAATGTCAGAATCACGCCGAGAATTATCACTCCCGTAAGTATCAGAACCGACAGGAAACTCTGCCCGAACCCTGCTGTTCCCGCGGTCAGGAACATGGTTATTACCGCAATAAGCGTGGGGAAACGTCCGTTGCACGGCACAAAACTGTTTGTCAGTATGGCAATAAGCCGTTCCCGAGGGGAATCTATTATGCGGCAGCCCGTAACTCCCGCAGCGTTGCAGCCGAAGCCCATCATCATGGTGAGAGCTTGCTTTCCGCAGGCGTTGGAACTTTTGAAATATCTGTCAAGATCAAACGCCACCCGCGGCAGGTATCCCACATCTTCAAGAAGCGTGAACAGTGGGAAAAATATCGCCATGGGCGGCAGCATTACCGCCGTTACCCACGCAAGAACGCGGTACACTCCGTCAATAAGCATACTGTTCAGCCACTCGGGCGCGCCGCAAGCCGAAAGCATTCCCGAAAGTTTTCCGCCAAGTGAGAATAACGCTCCGAAAAGCAGTTCCGATGGGTAATTTGCGCCCTCAATGGTTATCCAGAAGATAAGCAGCAGCATTGCCGCCATTATGGGAACGCCCCATATCCTGTGGGTAAGTATGCGGTCTATTTTTCTGTCACGCTCGTAATAATCGGGCTTTTCAAACTCAACGCATTCCGCCGCGATCCTCTCCGCCTGACAAACTATTGAAGTTACAATAATGTCCTTAAATCCCGTTTCGGAAATGTCATTTTCGGCGAGATATTTTTTTGCTTCCGAAACAGCGTGGGAAATTTCTTCGTCCGTCTCAATGTCAAAGCCCACATATCCGCTTATTGAAGCGTTCAGTTTCTCGTCCCTGTCAAGAAGTCTCAGCGCCGTCCAGCGGGACGAAAGCTTTCCGCCCGGTTTCTTTTCAAGAACAGGCTCGACAATGCGCAGCGCGTTTTCTATCTTCTCGGGATAGATAACAGGCGGCGCATTTCTTTTTTGCAAGGAAAACGCCTGCGGAAGCATTTCCATCATTTCCGAAATTCCCGCGCCGCTCCTTGCGGAAGTTCCGCAGACGGGAACTCCTAATTTTTCCGAAAGTTTTTCAAGGTCAACGGAAATTTTCTTCTTTTTCGCTTCGTCCAGAAGATTTACGCAGACAAGAGTATGCTCCGTAATTTCAATTGTCTGCAAAACAAGATTCAGGTTGCGTTCAAGGCAGGACGCGTCACAAACAACGATCACCGCGTCCGTTCCGCCGAAACATATAAGATCCCGCGCAACTTCCTCCTCGGCTGAATGCGCAAGCAGGGAATACGTTCCGGGAATATCCACCATAAGGTAATTGTTTTCCCCGGAAGTGCAGTGTCCCTGCGCATTTTGAACGGTTTTTCCCGTCCAGTTGCCCGTATGCTGCTTCATGCCCGTCAGCGCGTTGAAAACGGTGGATTTGCCGACATTGGGATTGCCCGCAAGGGCAACGACTTTCTCGCCGTCCTTTATATCAAGAACAAAGTTTCCGCCGCAGGCACTTTTCCCGACGGACTCGGCGGTAAGACCCAAAGCTATCACTCCTTATGTAGATTCTCGTTTATATTCTATGCGCGCCCGCGGCAGAGCGACACAAAGTAAGGATAAAATGCTTGCTATCCGCGGAAACATATGATATAATGTAAATTGAGAAAATATCGGAGATGATGACAATGCCGCTTTTGATCTTTATTTTGATATGGCTGGTTTCGCCAATAGTTCTGCTGATACTGTATATTGTGCAGCTGACTGCAAATTCCGAACTGAAAAAGCAGAACGCCGCTCTTAAAGAGCAGAATGATGCGCTTCTGAAGCAGATCAGGGAAATTTCGGGCGGAGAAACGGAAACTCCCGCGGAAACGGAAAAGAATGTTCCCGAAGATATGCCCGAGCGGAAAATTCCCGAAAAGCCTGCCGCTTTGCCTTATGATATGCCGTTTATTACGCAGGCGGCTGAAACGCCGCGGACGCTTCCTGCGGAAATGGCAGAAATTCCAAAAGTAGAAAATATTTCAGCCGAAACGGTTTTGGAAACGGCGGAAAAAGTTTCCGAAAAAAAGAGTATCAGCACGATAAATATAATACTTATCCTCGGCGCGCTGCTGCTTTCGCTGGCAGGATTCATATTTGCGGCTGCGGCATGGGAAATAATGAATAACTTTTTCAGAGCCGTCCTGCTGCTGTCGTTCTCGGCGGTATTCTTCGGGATACATTCCCTTGCGGAGCGGAAACTGAAACTTGTCCAGACGGGACGGATATTCTACATACTGGGAAGTATCTTCCTTCCCGCGGCAATAGCGGCTGCGGGCGCGCTTGGAATTTTCGGGGAATATCTTTCCTTTGGCGGCGGAGGAAAGGCACTTATTTTTGCGGCGATGTTCCTCAGTGTGTTTATAACATTTTTCAAAGGCGCACACGACTATAAATTCAGAAGTTTTGCCGCGGTGTCCTTTGCGGGACTTTCGGCGGCTGTGGTATCGCTGATATGGCAGTTCACAAAGGGCGGAGATGCTGCCGCTCTGGGAATGGCGTTATTCTCGATGATTATAATTCTCACCGAACCCCTTGTAAGCAGGTTCTTTACAAACATTTTCGGGGAAGAAACCATATTTACCGCCGAATGGAAACGCTTTTCCGCGCTGAATGTTTGGGTTTTAAGCATAATATCGCTTTTCGCGGCGGAGGACGGGTTTATCTCTCTTGCGGCGTTCCTGATATTCTCGGTATGTTTCCTGCGGAAGTCCGTTTCCGACAAAAACGGTGCAGGCGGGACTATTGCCTTTGCGTTCTTCATAACTGCCGCGCTGTTTGCGGGATTCGACCCTGACGGAATGTCGGGATTTACGGCAATAATTGCCGCAACGGCACTTATTTACACAGTTCTGTCCATAATGGGCATTTTCCCCGATCCCATAAAAAAGATAATGAAAATTCTGGGGATAATTGCCGCGGGAGTTACGGTATTTACAGGGATAATTGAGAATATTTCCCTTATTGCCGACAATGAACTTCCGTCCCTGACTCTTATCGGCGCGGCTGCGGCGATATTTGCACAGCTTCTTATACTTGCGCTCCGAAGCGGGAAAAGCGAGTTCAGGGCAATGTCTTTCGGGGCGGCACTGTGGCTTTCGGCGGAAATTTCCCTGTATGTTTTCGGAAAGCTTGAGTTAAGCGGATCCTTTTCCGCTGCGGCGGCATATCTTTTCATGGCTTTATACTTTGCGGCGGCAAGATTCACGCCGCTCAGAAAACGCCTTTACTCCTCGGCAAATGAAATTATCATCGGGTTGTATGCGTTTATCTGTTCGCTGATCTCCATAAACGCCGACCCGGGGACATATATGACCAAAGGAATTATCGGGCTCGGCATACTTGTTGTTGGGATCCTGCTTGCGGTATTTTCAAAGCAGGAAAAATTCTCTCACATAATAACCGTTTCGCTTACCGCTTTAACGCTGTTCCCGTTCATAGTATTATTTACAGAAACGGAAAAATATCCCGGGATCGTCTGCGCGGCAGCGGTAACGCTTATGCTGATGTGCATTATCGCGGCAGTGATGATGTTCATTTCCAAAGCGGAAAAGTATGCAAAAGCTTACGGCATCGGGGTAATTGGCGCAGCTTCGGTATACTGCATCATAGCTCTTGCTGCGGAAACCTACCTGTTCGTGCCGCTTATTGCTGTTGCCGTCTGCTCGCTTGTTTATCTTCTGAAAAAAGCGTTCCCGCAGGGAAAATATCAGCGGATATGGCTTTTCTACACATCGCTGCTGCTGACATCGCTTTTCATGGGCGGAGAATTCACCGACAGCATTTACTTCATATGTTTCCCTGCGGCGCTGTTACTGCTGATATTTGCGGTGCAGACCATTTTCGCCGCCATGGGAAATTTTGAAAAGATAGAAAGATCCTCGGAAATTTTCCTTTGGAACGTTATGCCTGTATTGTCGGGAATAATGCTTTTTATGGCAAAGGACAACGACAGCGTTATTATGTACATTTTCGCAGCGATCCTCGGGGTATGCTCGGTGCTGCTAAGCATTTTCAGGAGAAATACACTTGATCTGATCTTTCCCATATTTGCTCTTGACGTTGTATTTCTAAGAAGCATTGACAGCGACCCTGCGGCAATTTTCGCATTGGCATTTGCATTTTTCGGACGGCTGCTCTTCCCGAAGAAAATTTTTGAAGAAAAATATTGGATAGACGTTTTCTCCATGGGTTCGATCTTCACCTCGGCAGTGTTCCTGCTGGGATTCGGAGGAGATGTCAGAACATGGATAGGCTGTCTGCTTATTACGGCGGTGGTGCTGAATTTTGTCCGCCGCGAACAGACGCCCGCCGCACGAAAACTTATAATGACAGTTTCCGCGGCGGGGATATTCCCCATCTGGTGGACGATACCGTTCTTTGAGATCCCCGATATTATCAGGCTTGAATTCGACCTTTTCCCGGTGGTGATATTCTGCATACTTTTAAGGATCATACATAAAGATGTGCCGGAAAGGGTGTATAATTTCTCTTTCGGCGCGGCAATAGTCTGCATAGTGATACTGTTCATAGATGCCCTTGTTTCGGGAGAAAGCTTTGACTCGGTGTTTATCGGCATCGTGCTTCTGATAATGCTTGCAATATCGTTTATTATAAAACGGAAACGCTGGTTCGTGCTTGCGGTGGCGTCAATGGTAGTCTCAGCGGCAATGTTAAGCCTTCGTCAGCTTGACAGCATTGCATGGCTTATCTATCTTGCTCTGACAGGTGCGGCGCTCATTGCCCTCGGAGTTATGAACGAGATAAAGAAACAGCAGAAGCGAAGCGGCGAGGAAACAAAGCTGACCCGTTTTATGTCCGACTGGACATGGTGATAAAAAGAATGCCGCACAAAGTTTTAATGGCTTTGTGCGGCATTTTATATTTGGCTCTTTTACCCGCTCAACAGGCTCATTATGCCGTTAGGCAGAGAATTTGCCTGTGCAAACATACTTTGTGAAGCATTTGTAAGTATCTGCTCTTTTGTGAAATCCATCCATTCTTTTGCCATATCCGCGTCTCTTATGCGGGATTCAGCCGCGGAGATATTTTCATAGTTGTTGTTGAGGTTGTCGATCTTATGTTCAAGTCTGTTCTGAACAGAACCGAAAGTACATCTTACAAGCGTAACTTTGTTAAGAGCGCGGTCAAGCTTGTCAATGGCATTATTTGCGGTTTCCTGACTTGCAAGCGAAAGCTTGTCAAGACCGAGTCCCTCCGCGGTACAGTTCAGATCGCTTTCCAGACCTCCGATACTTGTTGAAGCATAACTGAACGTGAAGTTTACAGCATCTTTTGTACGTGCACCTGCCTGAATAATAAGGTTATTTGAATAAGTCAGATTATCGTATATGCCTGAAAATGCGTTTGCAGTGCGGTCATCGAAGATCTTCAGATCCGCCTGCATATATATGCCGCCTATCTGAGTAGGATTTGAAACTGTTATCTGCATACCGTCATGGAAAGGCTGGATATCGCCGTCAAGGCTGTTGGGAACATGAACTCCTTCCGCCGCAAGATCAACAATATTTCCGCCTTCATCTGTCCATGCACCTTTTACTCCGTCATAGGTGTATACCGCTCCGTCGCGCGCAACGGTATAGTCTACGCCGCCTTTTGAAGGATCCGCAGGATCATATTCTTCAAGTTTAAGATCATTGTAGTTGATACCGCCGTTTGTATAGTCGGTGTGCGCACGGTTTTCATCAAAATGCGTAGCGCTTGAGGTGTATGTTCTGTATTTCGGGGCTGACAGAGAACCTACGGAAAGTGTAAATCCATCGGGAAGCTTGCCGCCGTTTGCATCTTCTATATGATACAGATTCTTAGCATCAAGATTACGGTAATAACTGTCCCTTTCGATAAGTTCCTTAGAATAATTATAGTATCTGTTATCGAGCCCGTAATAATCCCAGTCGTGCCATTCATTGGTAATGCTGTCTTTCCACATATCCGTATCGCGGTCATATTCAAGAGTAAGGCTTACGCTTCCATGATCAAGCCATGTTTCGGTGTAGAAATCCGTATCGTAATAGTCACCGCCGCCGACATACTGCTTTCCGCCGTAGGTAGTGCTTGCCGACCATGATCTGGAGGTAACGTAAAGTTCAAGATACGCATCGTCTCTTACATCTTCATCTTCATAGATAAAGTCAACATTATGGAAAAATATCTGAGGACCTCCGTCATAATCATCGCCGTAAACTTTGAGTTTATCGGAAGGATCTCTGACTGCTTGCGGATCACGGCTTTCCGGCATAGTATTCTTGTATGTCTGACCGTCCTGAGTCCATGTATACAGAAAATCATCAAGATCTCTGTCAAACGTATCGTCATGGGTCATATTCGCTTTTTGAGAAGGTGTAGCTTTTACCCATTCAAGATAGCGCTCTCTTTCCGCTCTTGTAACGCCCTTATCGTTTGTCTGATTAACATAGCTTTCTGTCCATTTTTCGAGGGAACCGTTTTCCAGCCATTTTGCATTTCCGTCGTAACTTTCCGTGTATGGATCGGTAACACTAAGGTATGAGCCGCTTGCAGCAGATCCGCCGACCCACTTGCCCCTTGCACTGCTGGAAGCATAGTGCGGCAGTTCACTGCATTCAACATACGCAACGTCAACAGTACCGCTCTTTTCGGTCGTAACTCTTATAACGCCATTATTTCCTGAAGTCTCTATGGTTATTTTATCCCTGAACTCTTCGGGAAGATTTTCAAGAGAAAACTTTGGTATAACATGATCGTAAGAAGCTCTTACGCTTGCTTCGTTGAGGGCTTTGAGAGCTTCCATAAGCTCCTTATCTTCTGTCATTTTTTCTTTTATGCCCGGAGCGATACGTATATTCATTTCGGGGTCGGGAACATTTTCAAAGGATTTGGCTGCCACATCGAAATTATTTATAAAGCTGCCTTCGCGGAACTCACATTTTGAAGGAGTGAGCCACATTGTGCCGTTTTTGGTAAGGAAAGTAAAGCCGTCAGCCATTTTACGTCCGTTAAGCATTACCAGACCGTTAAAATCCGTATCGGCGATATGATCTATTTCATCACAAAGTTGGTTATATTCTATCTGAACAGCTTCACGGTCTACCTGATCCTGATAAGAACCGTTAGCCATCTGAACTGCAAGTGATTTAGCGCGATGGATTATGGAGACAGTTTCGCCCAGAGCGCCTTCAAACGTCTGTACAAGAGATATGCCGTCTTCGCAGTTATGTACGGATTGTTTTATTCCCACGATCTGCGAGCGCATTTTTTCGGAAACAGCGAGACCTGCCGCATTATCGGCAGCTCTGTTTATGCTATAGCCTGAAGAAAGTTTTTCAAGAGATTTAGCAAGTTTGCTGCTGTTTTTATTATATGATCTTTTAGCATTGAAAGCAGGCATATTATGTGCGATGATCATTTAATGATACCTCCATGATGTATTTCTTCCCCTTACATCATATATATCGGCAGCAATTTAAAAAACTTTAGCATTTTTTTTTTTTTTTTTTTTTTTTTTTTTGTAATAATGCACAATTGACCGCGTTTAAATATGTTAAAAATGACAAATAAAAATAAGGAGCGCGAACTGCGCTCCTCTGATTTTTACTTGAATTCTTCCGTTATCTCAAACTTAATATCCCGCAGGGTAAGTCCGCTTTGTCCGAAATACAGCCTGCACGCCGTGAACCGCGAGAACATTATTACTTCTCTGTCAATGGAAGCCCATTCCCCGTTTGTGCCGTTGAAGGTGTAAACTCCCGTCGGCGTTCCGAGGGCAAAAAGCGTAACGGGCATCTGCGCAACTTCTCCGCTGTCGGACTTGGCAGTGATCGTAGCCTTGAATTTTCCCGTGCGGACAATGTCCAGACCGAAAACATAGCTTGCGCCCTTTTCGGTGTTTACGCCTTCAAGAGGAATTGTGACAGTTCCGTCCAGCTTGTGGAATTCCACGTCCGAAGCGTCAAAGCTTTCCCCGTCATCGGGACGGTTGATAATTTCTATCTCATCGGCAGTGCCTAAGAGCCGCTTCATGGCAAGGGTTCCCATAAGCATTTTGCAGATGTTCTTTGCGTTTCTCTGGAGTTCGCCGCGGGTAAGCGTGCCATTTTTCAGCGAATCAAGAGTGTTGTCGCCGTGAGTGTTCTTTGAACTGTCGGCGCAGACCATGTAGACGTCATTCTGTGCTCTTGCCATTGATGCGAAATCGTTCTGCGAAGCGGGCTTTCCCCGCTCGTTCATAGTGGACCACCAGTCGGTCATTACAATGCCTTCAAAGCCCCATTCGCTGCGGAGGATCGTGGTATTCAGATCGTAGCTGCCTGCTGTCCAGAGTCCGTTCACAGGACCGTAAGTTGTCATAACAGTTGTCGCGCCGCCCTCTTTGACTGCAATTTCAAAGCCTTTCAGGTAAATTTCCCGAAGCGCTCTTTCGGAAATGACATTCTCCGCAGTCCTGCGGCAAAGTTCCTGATTGTTTCCGCAGAAATGCTTTATGGTTCCCGTAACTCCTGCGGAATGCATACCTTTCAGTTCTGCCGCCGCCATAGTTCCCGTCAGGAACGGATCTTCGCTGAAATACTCAAAATTACGTCCGTTCAGCGGATAGCGGTGAATGTTCATTCCCGGACCCAACAGGCAGTCAACTTTGTTTGCAGCCATTTCTATGCCCGTAAGTGCGAAAAGTTCGGTTATAAGTTCCTTATTAAATGTGCAGGCAATAAGCGTTCCGTTAGGCAGGCTGAAAGCTTTCGTTCCGCAGTCAAGTCTCATTCCCGAAGGACCGTCGTCACAGCAGCCGCAGGGGATCCCCAGTTCTTTCAGTTCATCGGAAACTCCTCCGAAAGCAGCAGCAGTTCCCGCAGTAACTTTCGGACTTCCCATACCCTCGCCGCGGATAATGCAGGCAAGTCCGTCATCGGAAATTTGTGCGATAAACTCGTCCATAGAATTCTTGCCGCTAATAACGTCCGCAAGTTTTATTCCCTTATCGCCGGTCTGCCTGATCTCTTTGGGAAGAGATTTCTTCCTGCGCTGATCCATATCGGTCTTTGCGGTGGGAACGCTTTCCATAACAATTTCCCCGCCGCTGTTCTTCATTCTCTCAAATGGCTGAACGGGCGCGTAGGCTTCGGAAAGCTTTTCGCAAACCATCGTCTCCGCAATATCAAAGCTGTATATACATTCTGCTGAACGGACGTCCGTTCCCGCAAAAATGCTGTATTTTCCCGCTTCGAGAACGTAACAATGGGGGTTACCCGTAACACCCGAATCGTCATATGATGCAAATGCATAAAACGGGATCTCAAAGGAAAGCAGCTGTTCCGCATCGGGAGAAAGCTCCTTTGTCTTTTCGTAGCCGCAGAGAACTTTCTCCGCTTTGCCCAGCTTTCCCTGCGCCGCTCCGCAGTATATCTGTACGGTCTCTTTTCCCGCAGTCTTTCCGATATTCTTTACAAGCGCACCTATGCGGACGTTTTTCTTATCATGTGAAACGTAATTTATCTTTATTTTAAAATCCGTATAGGACATTCCGAAACCGAAGGGGTACAGCACTTTGTCCTTGGCAAATGTTTCAAAGTACCGATAGCCCACATAAATATCTTCCGAGTAGAAATTCCGCTCCTTATTTCCGAAATATGGGGATGCGGGATAGTCCTCGATATTTTTTGCAATGGTGTCCGCAAGTTTTCCGCTTGGACTTACCTTTCCGAGCAGCACATCGGCAGCGGCAAGACCGCCCACCATTCCGCCCTGCCATACATACAGAACGGCATCGGGCTTCACCTCGTCAACAAATTTCATATCGATTATGCCGCCCACATTGAGAACGACCACCATCTTCTTGAAATGCTTACGGACTTTATCAAGCATATCCGTTTCCTTGAAAGTCAGCAGATACGAACCCGGCTCGTTGGAACTGTCCAGTTCCTCGCCTGCGGTACGTCCGATAATTACAAGCGCGGTATCGGAAGTCTGAGCAATTTCCTTTACAAATTCGTCATCTAACGGCATTTCCTCCTGTGACCATGGTTCTTCTCCCCAACCCATGCCATGGCTGAAGGGGTGGGACTTTTCCCATTCGGCATAAACTTCCGCAAGACGGGTATTCAGTTTTGCGCCCGCTTCTTCAAGTCCCTCCGTGATATTCCAGACCTTGGAGACATTCACAAGACCGCCCGAACCCGTTCCGCTCTTATAGTAATTGCTTTGTATCCGCCCGAAAACGGCAGTAACGGAGTTTTTATCCAGAGGAAGCACGCCGCCCTCGTTTTTAAGAAGCACGATACCCTCCGCAGCGGCTCTCCGCGCAGTATCAAGGTATTTATCCCAGTCAAGCGTTATTTTTCCCATATCGAAGCACCCTTTCATAAGAAGCATTTTAATTATCATACCATTTTATAAGAAAAAAGTCAACGATAAGACATGAAATGTTTTGTGCAAATTTTTGTCCGTGATACCGTATAATTTTACCTATTATTTGCATAATACCATTTGTAAATCGACTTTCCACACCCAAAATTTACCCAAAGTCCCCTGAAACCCTTTATATTTAAACCTTTTCCACCGATTTTTCAACACGTTATTTAAAAACCGCAGAATTCCACAAAGTTTTCCACATTTTCATAATTACATATGGTATAATATACCCACAAAACGGCTATAATACTAAGGAAACTGAAGTTTAAAAGAATGTGGAAGAAATGTTGAAAACCCGTCCGACATACCGTAAAAAAGCAGGTTTTGTACAATTTCACATCAAAAATATCCGCAGTTCAGATGCCGAAAGGAGCATACCCATGATAAAGGGAATAAACAGGAGAGTAGTTGAAATAACAAGCACCGACAGCGAATACTTTGAAAAAGCCGTTCTGTATGTAAAATCAGACAAGCGGGATATTCCCCCTGCCCGCCTTGAGGAAGAAGCAAGAGAATACATGGGCAGGATCGCTCCGCATGACAAACCGCAGCCGATCCCGCTTGCACTGAAGCTTGGAACAGCGGCAGTTTCCGCTGTGGCTGTTACTCTGCTGATATACCTTCTGATATGCCTGTAATAATGGGACGCTCCCGAAAAGAGAGCGTCCCATAAATTTCAATATTCATACGGCAGTATCTCTTTGATACCTCCGCCGCCGAGGATCTCGTACTGTCTGCCGTCAAGGTATTTCTTTGCGTATCTGTCAGCCTGAATTTTCGTTGCAAATTTCCTTGCCAGTTCCTCGTCCTTTACGCAGGCTCTGGTTTTATAGACAAATTCCCCGCTGTCAAGCTTTATATAATAGTAGTTGTAAACTTCCAAGACTCCCGCCTCTTTCTTAAAGCACCTGATCGTCAAGAGTCAGACTGTAGGACGCAAGGAATTCTTTTATAAACTCCTCCGCTTCGGGAAGTGCCATTGCGTGTATGGAATCAAGAGTGGCTTTTTCGGCGTTGACAAATTCTTTGTTTCCCATGAGCCGCTCTTCCATGCACTTTATCAGCGCGGAAAGCTTATCCGCCGCCTTTACAAGGAGCCATAACTCCGCTTCCTCGTCCGTTTTCCCGAAAAGCGGCTTATAATATTCCCGCAGATCTTCCGGGATACAGTCCGTCAGCTTGTTTTTTGCCAATTCTTCGATCTTGCCGTATTCGGCTTTTATGTCGGGATTGTAATATTTTACGGGAGTCGGCAGATCCCCTGTTATTACCTCCGTAACATCGTGGTACATTGCAAGAAGCGCCGCACGCTCGGGATCAACATTCCCGCCGAACCGCACGTTCCGATACAAAGCCAGAACATGGGCAATAAAAGCCGTTTCAAGACTGTGTTCGCTGATGTTTTCGGACATGACGCTGCGCATAAGTCCCCATCTGCGGATATATTTCATTCTTGAAATTATCCCGAAAAACTTGCTTTCCATGCTTAATTTCCCACTTCTATGCTTATCTCGTTGAATATCTTTAACAGATCGTCCACCTTGGCGTTTTTCTTTTCCTCGCCCTTTATGTCAAGAACGCATTTCCCCTCGTGCATCATGACCATTCGCGTGCCGTATTCCACCGCAAAGCGAAGATTATGAGTTACCATTAAAGTTGTAAGGTTCTTTTCCTTAACGACTTTGTCGGTAATTTCCATAAGCGTTTCGGAAGATTTCGGATCGAGAGCCGCTGTGTGTTCGTCAAGGACAAGCAGATCAATATCCGTCATGGACGCTATCATCAGGGCAATTGCCTGACGCTGACCGCCGCTGAGGTTTCCCACTGGAATGTTCATTCTGTTTTCAAGACCCATTCC
This sequence comes from uncultured Clostridia bacterium, assembly GCA_947626755.1. Classification (GTDB taxonomy): domain Bacteria; phylum Bacillota; class Clostridia; order Oscillospirales; family Ruminococcaceae; genus RGIG8773. The sequence goes on along the minus strand of CANQTP010000027.1, from coordinate 2,622 downwards.
GCAGCTTTCAAGAAGGGTTCTGTAGTAGTCAAGGCGTTTCTTGCTGACTCCCGCGCCAAGTCCGAAAGGCTTGTTTTTATTGTCCGCAAGAGCCATGTTTTCGATGATAGTAAGATTCCCGCAGGTACCCATTCGCGGATCCTGCAGAACACGTCCTATAGACTTTGCACGCTTGAATTCGGGAAGTTTTGTAATGTCGTTCCCGTTGAAAATGATACTTCCGCCTTCGGGACGGATAGTTCCGCAGGCAAGGTTCAGCAGAGTTGTCTTTCCGCTGCCGTTTGAACCTATCACCGCAACAAATTCTCCCTTTTCGACTTTAAAGGTAAAATCATCGAAAAGTTTTGTCTCGTCCACAGTGCCGATGTTGAAAATTTTGGTAATATTATTGAGTTCCAGCATTTTCAGGACCTCCTTTTCTTGCCGCTGAACTTCTCGCTGAACACGAGAGCCGCGGTGAACAGGACTGCCATGAGCAGTTTCAGGTACTCTGTGGGAAGATTCATGGCAAGCGCCGCCGACAGGCAGGCTTTATAGAGAATGCTTCCTAAAATTACCATAGTAGTAGGTTTCATGAATTTGACGTTCTTGAAAATGCTGAGTCCGATAATTACCGAAGCAAGCCCGAGAACTACCATTCCAACGCCCATCTGCTGATCGGCGGAGCCTTTCTGCTGAGCGATAACACAGCCTGAGAGCGCGGAAAAGCCGTTTCCGATAGCAAGACCGAGGATCTTGCTGATACCGGGATCGCAGGCAAGCATGGTAACGTATTTCTCATTGTCGCCGGTAGCGCGGAGAAGAAGTCCCGACTTGGTCTTCATGTAAAGATCCATTATAATTTTGCAGACAATGACAAGTATCAGTCCCACAATTACTATACGCCAGTCTTCGGGGAAAATGTTTGCAATGCCGCTGTTAAATATGGTAGGCTTGCGGAAGAAGGACGCAACAGTCTTTCCGCCGTTGCCCTTGAAAAGTATGACGAGATTCACCGACAGCATTGCGGTATAAATGATGATACCGCAAAGCAGCGGACGGATACCCAGTTTTACATGGAGCAGTCCCGTTACCGCGCCGCAGATCATTCCAAGAATGAAAATTATTGGCAGGCAAAGCCACGGATCAACGCCGTTTATAATAAGAACAGCGGTAACAATAGCACCCATAGGCATAGTGCCGTCCACGGACAAATCGGGGAAATCGAGAATGCTGTAGGTAATATACACGCCGATAGCCAAAAGAGCGTACATCAGCCCTTCTTCAAGAGTTACACGGCAGACGTTCATAAGTATATCCATAAAAAGACCTCTGTAGAAATAATAATTTATTTTGGAAATACATTGTTATTATATCACATTTCCTTTTATTTTGCAATACCCGTAAAGCATAATTTTTGCATTTGCCGTAAATTCGTCCCGACCCTTGATTTTGCGTATATATTGTGATATAATAAAGTAAAGGGAAGGAGCTGATCCCGTTGCCCGAAGTATCAAGTTACGAAGCGGATACGGTCGAGAGGATAAAAACCAACGCAGAAGCGGACAAAGCCTGCAAGATGTTCCTCGCGCTGAAACAGATAACGGCACGCATTCTCAAAGCCGTTGCAAAAGAATATATGCCGTTGGAAATAGACGAGATCATCTCGCTTATGGACGAACCGCAGGTAAGCGAAAACACTGTTGACCCCGATGTCCCGTCTCCCGTATTACATACCGGAAACAGTGAGGACGTTTCCATAGACGACGGAACGCGCTTCTATGACATACGCTTTACCGCAAGAGTCCCCAAAGGCAGCGGGTATGTTCAGATGATAATCAACATTGAAGCGCAGAATAAGTTTGACGCCGCATATTCCCTTATAAAACGCGGGATATACTATTGCAGCAGACTTATTTCCGGACAGTATGGAACGGTCTTTGAACATATGGACTACGGCAAAATACAGAAAGTCTATTCCATATGGATATGTACCCACCCGGTGAAAGAATTTGAGGACAGTATCCGCGTATATTCCCTTAAAAAGGAAATGCTTTACGGAGAAAGGTCAAGCGAAGACATTGAAGCGAAAGAAGCAGAAAATTATGATCTTATATCGCTTATACTTGTATGTCTGAAAAATGAAGATAAGCACGGTCTGTCGGAGAATGATCTTATCCATATGCTGGATATATCGCTTTTGCAGAACGATAAAAGAGACTTAAAGAAGATATTAGGGGAACAGTACGGAATCCCCATGACCAGAGAGATCTCGGAAAGGATGATCAATATGTGTAATATCAGTGCAGGTATCTACGAAGACGGCGAAGCAAGCGGCTTAGCTAAAGGTTTAGCAAAGGGTTTAGCCAAGGGCAGAGCAGAGGGCAGAGCCGAAGGCATGGCTAAGGGCAGAGCGGAAGGCATGGCAAAAGGCAGAGCCGAAGGCAAAGCCACAGGCAGAGCCGAAAGAGAGGTTGAGATCATCAAGACTATGCTTGATGATAACAGAACTGTTCAGGAAATATCATCAATACTTCACCTTCCTATAAAAGAAGTAGAAGAAATTCGCAAAAGCATACTTTCATAACATTTTAAGGAGCTGATCCCGTTGCCCGAAGTATCAAGTTACGAGGCGGATACGGT
>CANQTP010000026.1 GCA_947626755.1 uncultured Clostridia bacterium | reverse complement strand
ATAACGGTCGAAGAAAAATCCAATGAGATAACGGCAGTACCTGAATTGCTTGATCTTATGTGCATTGAAGACACGATAATAACTACTGATTCGATGAGCTGTCAGAAAAAAATCGTACAGAAAATAACCGATGGAAATGCTGATTATTGCATTGCACTAAAAGAAAATCAACTGAATCTTTTCAAAGATACCGAAGATTATTTCAATGAATTTGCATCTGAAAGCGATAAAACCATAACTTCAGAAAAAGGTCACGGAAGAATTGAAATCAGGGAATATTATCTTACAACGGATATTGATTGGCTTGAACAGCGTGATGATTGGACGCACTTGAACGCATTGGGAATGGTTCGTTCAAAAATAATTGAGGGCGAAAATGTAAGTAATTTCACACGATATTTTATTACATCGCTGACGGATATTAATGAATTTGCATATGCTGTACGAAAACATTGGTCTATTGAAAATCAGCTGCATTGGTGTCTTGATGTTATTTTCAGAGAAGATGCTTCAAGGGCAAGGAAAGATAATTCTCCGTTAAATTTGAATATTTTGCGTAAAACTGCACTTTCTCTTTTAAATCAGGCTAAATATGGTCGCCTTAGTAAGAAAAGAATGAGATTTAAGGCTTCTCTTAACCCTGATGTCTTACTTTCTGTTCTTTTTGCTCATAAAAATTAAATGCTGTTGCCGTGCCGAAATAGACACCTGTCATATCAAGGAAAACCAGAACAGAAGCAATATTTGAGATATTATACAATATCTTTTCTTCATTATTTACCACCTAAATTTAAATTTATCGGTCAGTTTATCTGACAGCATGATTATATCATACAAACACCGACCTGTCAAGTTTTGCTTATAATTGATTTTGTTCCCACAAAAGCTATGCTTGCTGCTTTCGCTGCATTCTCCGATCTTGTAATAGATCCCTTTGTAAAGCAAAGTTTTACCTTTGAAAACAGGTTCGGTATCGTGAACTGTAACGCCTGTCGGAAAGCAGATGTTTGCGGTCTTGATATTCCCATAACCGAGGTCAAGACCGATGATTTATGGATCTTTGTAAGGTATCATGCTGTTTTCTACCGCGTTGAATATGTTTTTCAACCGTGGAGAATAATTTGCCGCTCAACTGGGGAGAATAACTGGATTTTCTTAGCAAGCACAGATTTTTGTGGGGACAAAATTAAACTATTTTACTATCAGACTAAAGACATCAGTTTTTATTAGCGGAGAATTACCATTTAATAGCAGAAGCGGTTACAAAATGGCTACAAAGGTTACAAAATTATTACAGTTTCACCCAAAAAGGTTATAATTTGGTTACATTTGTTGAATTGCATTTTTTTGTATGGTATACTTGGTTTATCAAATTAAAAAGGAAGTGTTCAGATGAATCTGAATTTAAGGAAAGCGCTGTACATAATGACAACTGCTGCGCTGATTTACGGCTTTGTTGCGTGTCGGGCTGATGTTGACATAGAGCAAGGAGAAAGCAAGTCATGAAAAAGTTTTTATCTTTGTTTGAGGCAATTTTAATTATTGCAGGCTTGGTCGGGTGTTCTACAAATCAAAATTTTGAAAATACACAAGAAAACAATAGTTGCAGCAATCTTGACCTTAATAATACAAATGTAATTATTAACACTCCGGGATCCGGGGAGTGGCATAAACTATACTTTAAGTATCCCGGAATTTCAGCCGATACTTTCTTTAAAATTCAGGAAACCGCAAAAGAATATTGTAATTCTGCAATTGATCAGGAGAATATTTATTGTGATGTGTGGTTAAACGATAATGAAAATACGGATATAAAATATAACGATATGACTGATGAAGATTATATAAGCACTTTATATATGCGGTGTATTGACAGCAATTTTTATATGGATATAAACCCTGCGGGAAAAATAGAACTTTACAATTGTAAAGCTGTAAAAGATATTTTAAATATTGACTTTAATGAAACATGGAGTTGGCGTCCGTATTTTAGCGGATCGCTTTCTGAAAAGTATGATCTGACCAACGGAAATGTTATCGAGGATCAATATACTTTAAATGGGAAAAGCGTTTCAGTACAGGATGCACTTGCATATGCTTTGGAATATCTGAATGAAAATAATCCCACAAATATATGTTCGGATATATGTGTATATACACCGATAAAGGCAGAAGTATATAAATTTTCAGAAAACTCATACGGATACTACTTTACATTTGGACTGAATTATGACAATATTCCTATTGACCCAAGCCAAGGAGCAGATCTTGAGAATTACAGAATGGTATCAAATACAATGAAATTATTAATGCTTACCGATACATCTGTAGATTGGATATGGACATGCGCTTTGAATTCTGATATTGCGTCATCAGCGGAAATATGTGATGTCACAATAGATTACGACAAAGCGTGTTCAATAATATCTGATTTTTTAAGTCAAGAACACATCTTTACAATAAAAGAAGCTGAACTCTTATACTGTATGCGTGAAATTGCTGATGAAACATCATATTGGGGTGTAAGCGGAGTTACTTTAGAACCTATGTGGCAATTTACTATTACAGACATTGGTATTCAGGAATACAGCATAATTTATTTGAATGTCAATGCGTGCACAGGAGAGGTATATGTTCGCTATGAATAAATCATTGAACTATATTAATATTTTGTGGAAAGAAATATTTTGCTCATTTGCGTTCTATGGGGCAATAGTTATATTTATTTTTCTTTGTGCTTTTGGAGATGCTGCGGAAATTGATGGAATAAGATATTCTGCTTTTGAAATTTTTCTTGACTCTGATCTATATGCCAAAACCGCAAATTGTGTGCAGTGCAATTCATATATTTTGATTTTAAATTATGACGTTTCCCCTTGGTTTGTGGTTGCAATTTCGGTTATCACAGCCTTTCCGGGAATTCTGATCTACGAGCAAAATTCCGGTAAATTTCAAATTCCTGTTCTTATTCGCATGAATAAACGTAAATATGTTTCAAGCCTGTTTTTTGTGATTTTTTGCAGTGGAGTGTTGATCGCTGTAATAGGAATTGTTATTTATTCTGTTATAATTAAGCTTACATTTCCGGCAATAGAAAAATTTAATGATGAAGTATTATTTGAGATATATGGGAAAACAGTATGGTCAAGAGTTGCAGCACTTGTTAAGAAATCGGTCAATTGTTGTCTGGTGTGCGGCATTTTTCCCGTTTTATCGGTTATCTGCTATTGCATTTTTCATGATCGCTTCTTATCTTTTACTTTGCCTATGATTGTGCAGTACATTTCACTGAAATGCAGTATATTATATTCCTCATGGCTGTATGCCGCAACTGAACGCTCGGACAATATACTGCTAAAATTCATTTATTTGCTGTTTCCGTCAAATTATACACGCTGTTTCAGCTATCCGGGAAACAACTTGCATACGTCATTTGTTTATTTTTTCATACTATTCAGTATATTAGCATTAATTTTATATTTTATATTTGATAAGTTGGTTCGGTATTCCATAGGAGATAACAGATGAAAAAAATTATTTATATATTAAAAACAGAACTATTTCAAGTCCTGAGACAAACAAAAATATTGCTCATTTTGTTTTTTATTGTACTTTTATATGAAAGTATCCTTTCGCCAATGAAAACAATATGTGAAGAAAGTAAATTCGCTGTTGAAATTTCAGAACCATTTATTCTTCTTTGTACCAGAAGCACAAATGTCGTTCTGATCCCATTAATTTATCTGATACTGCTCAGCAATTTTCCGTTTTGCAAAACACAGTATTTTCAAATAATAAGAACAAAAAAGAGATACTGGATATATGGAGAAGTTGCATTCATTATAGTTTCTTCTTTTCTGATATTGTTGATAATGTTTTTGGGGAGTATATTTTTTGTTTTAAAATATATTTGTTTAAACGAAAATTGGAGTCTGTATATGACGCAAATGCGTGAGCAGTTTCCTGAATTATATAGTAATAATCCATTGCTTTTTTTAGATTCATCAATTATTGCACACGGAAATCCTCACCAAGTTTTATTTTATTCATTCAGTATGATGTGGCTATATCTTATCATAATCGGCATATTTATGTTATTTGGAGCAATAATTGGAAAGGAAACTATGGCTATGATAGCAGGCACGGCTGTTACAGTAGTAGGCGGTTCGGCGATATATTTCGGAGGAAGTTTTAAGTGGATTTTCCCACTTGCGCATATAGAATTTGGTCTGCATTACAATTCTTTTTTCTCAGATATTAATTTCCCGCTCTGGGGTTCTGTTTTATATTTGTTAATGTTGGTGATCGGACTATTTGTGCTGTGCAGACAATATCTGAAAACGATGCAGATAGGAGAATAATGATGATAAAAATTGACAAATTATCTTTAACCATACAAAAAAATGATATATTAAAAAATATAAATATTGAATTTGCAAAAGGTAAAATTCATGGCTTGATCGGACGAAACGGCAGCGGCAAAACAATGCTGATGAAATGTATCTGCGGATTTGTAAGACCTACGATCGGCGAAATAATTGTAAACGAAAAACGTGTGGGAAAGGACTGCGATTTCCCCGAAAATATCGGCATAATTATAGAAACGCCCGGATTTATCCCTTATTATTCGGGGTTTAAAAATTTAAAACTTCTGGCAGATCTGAATAAAAAAATCGGCGTTTCGGAAATAAAAAAAGCAATGGTTAAAGTCGGACTTGATCCAGACCTGAAACTTCATGTAAAAAAGTACAGTTTGGGTATGCGTCAGCGTTTAGGGCTTGCACAGGCTATCATGGAAGATCCCGATCTGCTTATTCTTGATGAACCGATGAACGGTCTTGACAAGGACGGGGTTGCCGACATGAGAAAATATCTGCTTGATCTAAAAGAACAAGGCAAGACAATTTTAATAGCATCACATTCTGCCGAAGATATTGATGTGCTTTGTGATACTGTTTGTGAAATGGATAAGGGCGTTCTGTCAAAAGTAAGAGGTTGGTAACGCACAATAATAAACATAATTTGACAATATAATTTCCGCATAAAAATACCGATAGAATTGCTCCTATCGGTATTTTTATGCTCAATTTATGCTTTATTATAGTCATGGTCTGCTTGATTTTTGTTGCACTATAAACAATAAGAAAATAATGAAGCAACAAACGAATGTACTCTTTTTTTGGAAAATGGATCTGATGAAAAACAAATGCATACCTCAACGCTCGGATCAGTCATGAAGCGTACTGTTTTTTTGTCCTTCCGATATAGCTGCATTTAATTTTTTCTGCAAATTTTCCGCACATTCTTCAGGCGTAACAGCAAAATTACCATCTGCGTCCTTGAGCATCAGAAGCGCTATTTCTTTGTAAAATACGTTCCTGACAGAATCATCATTGCCTTGCCAGTTCGGGAGATTATGCGTATAATCCACTGAATTGACGGAATTCTGTGAAAATGCCTCCAAAAGTAATATATCATCTTTATATTTTTCCATGACTTTTTTACTTACCGGGATACTTCCGGCGGAACATTCAAGCCATTTATCGGTTTCATAGAAATATCTTATGAAATCTTTTGCGATCTCTATTTTTTCGTTGTCGCCGTTATCGAAAACCTCAAATCCATCGTTGAAAATAGTGCAGTGATTGCCCGGATAATTTACAAAGCCGTATTTCTTGAATGTTTTAGTTTCCGCATTGTAATCCTCTTTTACTCTGCTGTACGTTGAGCTTCCAAGATTAAAGTTATAAAAGGTAAGCTCGTCCATTTTGAATTTACTGCTGTTATCGGACATGGTCTTGTAATATGGAGCAGGCATATACCAGCCACGATCCACACCATTCTGAAGCCACCTTAGTGCAGCAATTATATCGGGATTATCCGCAAGATCAAACTGATTGCTGCTGTCAAACAGATCACCGCCGAAAGCACGAAGCATTGTCATTATGTGCGTGTCCCCCTGATTATCCTTTGCGTACATCATCATGGGAACTCTGCCTTTGCCCTCTTTTGCAAATCCGTCCGCAAGCGTATCCAGTATCTTTGTCCAGTCATCAATACTCCATTCTGAAATAACTTCTCCCTCGTCAATATATTCGCCTAAGCCATATTGCTCAAGCATTTCCCTGTTATATATTAGAATGTTCTCGGAACTCATATAGGGCATCATATAGAGCTTATCATTAAATCGCCCGTGTTCCAGAAACGTGGGATATATATCTTTTTCCATTTCAGGCGTAAGGACATCGTCTATCGGAACGACCTTTCCCGTATGGATAAACGAACTCATATTGAAAAATCCGTCATATAATATATCTGCTGCATCGCTTGTTCCGAAAGAATTGGTGATGGCTTTTGTTTCCTCGCCGCTTTCAAATTCCACGACTTTTATTTTTACATTTTTGTCATATTGTGCCATAAAATCCTGACTTGCAAGTTCGAGAAGAGTATAGACATTTTTTATATTTTCATCGGCGATGCAATTCATTGTATTGGAGTGAGGTACTTTTATAATAATTTCCTTTTCTGTTTTTGGAGGTTCAGAACACCCGGAAAGACAGAATGACGTTGCTAAAATGACCTGCAATAAAAATGCAGTAATTCTTCTTTTCATTTTTTTCTCCTTATTGTACATTATGTTTTTCACGTTCGATTTTTTCCATTTTGCGGAGCATGGCATTGATATCGATCGGCTTTGTTAGAAAGTCATTCATGCCGCTTGCCAAAGCTTTTTCCCTGTCCTCTTGAAAACTGTTTGCGGTGCAGGCAAAAATGGTGACCGTTTTGGCATCTTCACGGACAAGTCCCCTGATCCTTGACGACGCTTCACAGCCGTCCAGAACAGGCATCCGCATATCCATAAGTATGATCTTGAACTCATTTATCTTTGATCTCTCAAAGATCTCCACAGCCTCCTGACCGTTCTGTGCATGTACGGGATCAAAGCCGGATTGACTTAATATCTCCATCAGTATTTCCGCATTAAGTTCGTTATCCTCGGCTACAAGAATTTTCATTGACCTGACATCGTTATTGGAATTGTCAGATGTTTTTTCAGATTCATCTGTATGTGTTTTCATATAGTCGGGAATTTCACAAATTTCAGCGGGAATTTCGACTGTAAACGTACTGCCTTTGTCCAATTCGCTTTCTACACGTATATCCCCTCCCATAGCATTGACAAGCAGCTTGCTGATAGCCATGCCCAAGCCTGTGCCTTTGGTGGAGTTGGAGGTGCTGCTGCGGTCTTGGGTAAATTTATGAAAAATTTCATTCAGAAATTCCTTGCTCATGCCGCAGCCTGTATCCTCACATACAAATGTTGTCATGACATGATTTTCATCGATCATGCTCTGATCTACCGTAAATTGGATAGTCCCGCCTGCCGGTGTGAATTTTACCGCATTGCCGACAATGTTCATAAGCACTTGTTTGATATGTACCTCATCACATTGTATACAGGGAACTGTGATATGTACATCTTTTACAAATTTAATACCGTGTCCTGTTATATTATCATACTGCATGGAACAAACAGATTCTGACATTGCTTCGACAAGCATCGGCGCACGGGCAACTTCAACTTTACCCGCCTGAAGTTTGGATATATCCAACACATCGTTTATCAGTGCAAGCAGGTATTCAGCCGTATTCTGTGATTTTTTAAGCCATTCTTTGATTTGAAGATGTTTTTCAGGCGAATCGATGGCATTCATCATCAGGTAATTTAATCCGATAATACCATTCAACGGCGTGCGGATCTCGTGGCTCATATTGGACAAGAATTCACTTTGTGCTTTTTCCTGTGCGTGGGCTATCTGCGTTTTTCTTTGCATGATAATAGCCGATACAAAAGCAATGATGATGACAATTACCGCAGCACTCATTGTTGCAATGATAAGCAAGACAAATAATTCTGTCTGATCTTTCACTACCTTATCGCTTACCGACATGATAAAATACCAATTGACGCTGCTGCTTTTTAACGGCGTGCAGTAGTTCAGTTCACGGACACCGTTCTTTTCCATATAAAACCAGAATTCTTCGCCTGCATTCATTTTTTTCTGTACATCAGAAGCCGTGAGGTCAGAACTGCTGCAGCGTTTTATGATGTCAAACAAGCTGTCAGGATCGGAACTTGCCGCATCTTTTCTGTCCACAACATATTCGCCGTTTCTATTGACGACCGAACTGTATCCTTGCGGATTGCCTGCATCATCGGCATAATTTTCAATGACAAGACCGTCCATGATAGTAGACCGTTTGCAAATGCCGATCACAGCATAAACCTCTTTCTGATCCTCGCCTATTTTTATACCGGATAATACTTCATCTTTGGGATTGCCTGACAATTTATAGCCGTAAATGACGACCTTATCAGAACCCATCACAGGGAGCGGGTCATAACCGATGACTTTGTAATCATCCGTATCCGCAAACAGATCCATATACGGGTAATAATCGGGCGTTTCGCTGTCTTTTCTATAAGTAATGTCAGTATAGTAGGAACCGTCTTCCATAAGCAGATAAACTTTATCAAATGTGGATTCATATGCTTCCAGCCCCAGATACTCGTTGATCTGACCTACGGTTTTCAGTTTATCACTGTTCCGCTTCAGTCTTTCGCCGATACGCTGCTGATTTTTCCAATTATATTCAATAAACATCGTAATTGTATTACGGTCATGCACAGCAACTTCCCTGATGTTGCTGACTGCCGCATCTTCGAGGATATTTCCTGTTACAATGGAATACACATATATTGCTAAAAAAATGACTATTGCTATTATTATAATAAAAAAAGCATAGAAGCGATTGCTTTTTAATAGTTTCATAAATTCACAGCTTTCTAAGAATATACCGGGCATATATTTTTTCGTCTGATATCTTCCTTTTGGAATTAATTCCTATTATAGCACACAAAACGCCATTTGTCAATAGCCTGAACCTGTACTGCCACGGCAACAGCATTTACTTTTTATGAGTAAAAAGAACAGAAAGTAAGACATCGGGGTTAAGAGAAGCCTTAAATCTCATTCTTTTCTTACTAAGGCGACCATATTTAGCCTGATTTAAAAGAGAAAGTGCAGTTTTACGAAGTATATTCAAATTTAACGGAGAATTATCTTTTCTTGCCCTTGAAGCATCTTCTCTGAAAATAACATCAAGACACCAATGCAGCTGATTTTCAATAGACCAATGTTTTCGTTGTAATTTGACAAGCATAATATAAAAAGTGCAAAAAGTCAAAAAAGGCGTGAAAAATATAAAAAGCCCCTTTAAACCGCGTAAAATAGCCGTTTAAAGGGTGTAAAAAATTGAAAATGTTGAAATGGTGGAAAACTTTGGTGTCAGAAGATTTTTGGATTTTTGAGCAGATCAAACTGGAAATTTTTTGTTGTGAAGATATGCGTTAAACCGTTTTAAAAGGATTATCGCCATAATTGAATAAAACCGCGTAAAATAGGCATTTAAACGCTTTTAAAAATTTTTTAAAAGTCGTTAAAATGCCTATTTTTATTTTTAAAGTAACTGGAAATTAAGGGCTACCAACCTACCAACTAAAATCAATGGAGCTACCAACTGGTTGGCAGCCCCCTATTTTATTACTCAGAATAGTACCCGATAACCTTACCGAATATCTCAAATTGATCGCTGTCATTTACTATGATCGGCTTATAATTTGCGTTGTAAGAATGAAGTCCGTCCGGCTTGTAGATCTTGAAAAAAGGCTCACCGTTAATGACTGCGATAATACAATCCCCGTACTTAACATCAGCGTTCTGTTTTACCCAGACAATGCAGCCGTTAGGATACTCCGGTTCCATGCTGTCTCCGTTAATGGGAACGCCGCAATCCGCTCCGGTTGGGATCTCATCTGCTGGGAATTCCTGCTCGGAAAAAGCATTATCAATTGTAAAAGGTGTGGAGATACCCGCTCCGGCAGCTACATAGGCAATATTTATACGGCGCATATGATTATATTCAACTTTTTTGTTGCCATTATTTTCTGATAATTCAACAAGCAGTTCAGCTCTCCCTATTAGCCGTTGTTGTTCCTTGTCAGTCAATTTGCGAAAAAGACTTATTAATTGTTGTTCGTCACTGTTTATAGACAAACTTGTTTTATCACCATAAAGCAATGTGTCTACAGAAATATTGAGATATGATACGATTTTGTGAACCGTTTCAAAATCAATCTTTGATGTAGGTTTTGTTTTCCATTTGCTAAAAGTGCTTTTATCAATTCCAGTTGCTTTTGCAATTGCTGACGGCTGAATATTGTTGTCATTAAAATATTTCAAAATTATATCACTAAATTCCACAAACGTACAGTCCTTTCTTGTGCAAAATACACAAAGTTGATTTGAATCAATTAAAGTTGAGCAAAATCCCTTGACAAGTTGAATTAAATCAACTATAATTTACTTAGGTAAACCAAATAAGCACACGTATCCCTTGGTTTACCGGAAAGGTACAAGGTAATTGTACCACAAGAAACTTGAAAAAACAATAGGAATGGAGGAAAAATCTATGAAAGATGTCAACGTTATTGCAGAAATGATAAAAGAAAGAGAACTTCTCCACAAGGAGCTGGCACTTCTTGCGGAGAGATCTCAATTCTGCGAGCCGGAATTATTAACAAGTTATGCGATCGCTATGTGCAAGTTGTACGAATTACTTAGCGCCAATTAGTTGTTTGTACAAATTACAAACTGTTTCTACAACGTACTGGTTGTATTCTTCTGGAGTACAATTCATTTTAGTTGGTTTGAAAATCAATTTTCCATTCTCAATAAGAGACAGTAAAACTTTCAACGCTGTTTCTTTGTCCATTTAATTATCCCTCCCTGTTTAGGCTCGCAATTTAATTGTAGCATAAATAAGGAGTAAAATCAAGGAAGGAATGGTATTTAAACCGTACACCAATACCACTGAATGAAAGGAAGTGATACAAAATGGTATTATTTTACAGAGTTAAAGTGAAGACTGAAAAGAATGATTTTGAAACAAGCTGCACGTCTCTCCGTGATGTATATGAGTCTTTAGCTGAATTTGTAAGGGCTTTTAATGTGGATAAGGAGCTTGACGATCTTTTTGAAGACATAGCAAAGCTTTCAAGCGATGAGTTTGTGGATCATGAGACAAACTGGTACTATGTCGGAAAAGCGATTGAGATCAAATAATGAACAGGAGGTAATACATATGGCACTTGGAGATAACATTCGCAGAAAACGCGAGGAATACGAGCTGGATCAGAAAGAACTTGCGGAGCGGATCGGTGTGAGCAAGGGAGCAATGAGCGGTTATGAATCCGGCTTTAAAGTTCCCGGTGTGGAAACACTGGTAAGGATTGCGGACGCTCTGCACTGTTCCGTTGATGAGCTGCTGGGCAGGAACGTTAAGAAAGGGGCGTAATTTATGAAATATGACGTATATCTGCACATTGAGACCGTTCACGGACGGTTCAATGACATTTACTCGGTAAATGCACATAATGAAAAGGAAGCGTTATCACTTGCGATAACACGATTCAAAAATGAGAACGACTGCTCCGGTGTGTCTCTGATACAGGCACTTGGTGCAGAAAGCGTGGTGAATTAAAGTGGACACGATTGAATTAACAGAAGCGATCGAAGATATACTCGGTGAGATCGGTATAGTTATCATGGAGCTTTCCGGCAGGACAGAAGAATGTTGTCTTACAGCGGCACATGAACTGTACAGCCTGCTTACGGAGTATGCTCCCGATGAGGACTGCACCGACGTTCTGGAACAGTTCCTGTTTAAGACAGGAGTAGATCTTAGCGTTTAGCCGAAACGGAGCGGAAAGCCGTTCCGTCTGCAAGGAATGACCGCCTTGCACTGATGATGGCAGGTCGGAACACTTTAAAACGCTTGTTCCGTCTATAGTATAAGTATATCATAGACGACACATAAATGCAAGAATTTTTTCGGGAGGTGAGATATTTGGAATATTTATCCGTAAAGGAAGTTGCAGAGCTGAAAGGCTGTTCCGTCAGATATATAAAGCGAATAGCTAAAGACGGAAAACTTGAAGCGATCCAAGAGATCAATGCGGACAATAACTGTATGCAGTATAAAATACCGATCTCCGCTCTGTCGGCGGATCTGCAAAAGAAGTATTACGGACAGCTCGCATCGGAAGCGCAGCTCTGTTTGCCGAAAGTACATGATGAGGACGTAAAACCGCATATAAAGCACCATAAAACGGGCATTAAAAAGGAGTTTGGCGAGTTTAACGCAAAAGACCGTGAGCAGATAACTTTCTGGACAGACCTGCTCCGTGAATGGCAGATACGCCGCAGGGAATATGACAGCTGCTCCGAGGGCGATATGGTGTTCATAGCCGAAACAAAGCGTTTAAGACGCGCATATCTGGCTGAACATGACATCAGACTGAGCAGGGACATACTTTACCGCAAGTACAAGGCATACAAGGAAAATGATCTGCAAGGTCTCGTTGAAAACCGCGGCGGTTGGAACAAAGGTCAGACGGAGATCCCAAAGGCTGTTCTGGAATGTTTTTACTCGCTTTATCTTACCGAGGAACAGCTTCCGGTAGCAGACTGTTACCGACAGACGGTAAACTTTGTGAAAAAAGAATACCCGGAGTATCTGCCTGACATGGCTTGTGAAAGAACGTTCCGCAGACAGACCGAAAAGATCGAGCCTGCGGTAACGGAGTTCTTCCGGTACGGCGAAAAGTCGTGCATCGATAACTGTCTGCCGTACATAGAAAGGCTTTACGACGGAATTGAAGCAAACGACGTCTGGGTCGCTGATAACCACACTCTTGATTTTATCACGCGTACGGACGACGGCACAAAGGAACACAGGCTGTATATCACAGGTATACTTGACGCTAAAACCGGTCTGCTTGTGGGTTGGAACATCACCGAAACGCCTAACTCACATTCGACAATAATGGCTTTAAGACACGCTATACAGCGTTGCGGTATTCCAAAGATACTCTATGTTGATAACGGTCGTGAGTTCCTGACTTGGGATATAGGCGGAAAAGGACACAGGACACACAAGAAACAGCTTGATGTGGAACGTCCGCCGACTATTCTTGACTTGCTGGGTATAGAAATGCAGAATGCCATTCCCGAAAACGGACGTGCGAAACCTATTGAAAGAATGTTCCTTACCTTAAAGAACACAATTTCAAGGCTGACAGCAACATTTACGGGCGGAAACATTGTTGAACGTCCCGAAAGCCTTAAATATCAGCTTAAACATGGTTACGTTCCCTATGACTGGCAGATCAGGGAGCAGCTCGACATACTTTTTGACGGGCAGTACAACGCATCGCCTTACGGCGGATATGAACGGCAGTTTAAGGAAATGAGCAGGGCTGAGGCTTGGAGCAAGTCAATACAGCGCAGGACTGTCAGAATGTGCAGCGAAAGCACTCTTGATCTCCTGCTCATGCGGCACACAGGCTACCAGAAAGTACGGGAAAACGGCGTTTACATCAAAATTTCCGGCGAGAAACTATGGTATAACTGCGGTGAGGACAATTGGAGATGGGTCGGCAAGGAAGTCTATGTGCGTTACGATCCTGCGGAGCTGGAATATGTCCGCATATATGACAAGGAAGATACATATGTCGGCTCTTGGAAGATGGATCTCAGCGTATTTGTGGACTACATAACGTCAGACAAGAACGATATTGCCGCAAGACAGAGACTTATTGCACGTCAGCTGCGAGCTATCAAGGAGTGCGGAGCGGAACTGACAGGCGGATTAAAGATAGACGCTCTTGCTCTTGCAGTTACCGAAGCGCAGAAAAATCTTGACAAAGTCAGATTACGACCGAAAAACATTGAGCCGGTCATTATTTCCGAAGAAAAACCTTTGGAAAGAGCTGCCGGAACAGATGTTGTCATAGACCTTGAAGCTATGGCAAGAAACGCCGCAAAAAACAAAATAACTTTTGATTTTGAGGAGGAAAGCTGAACAAGTTCAGTTGCGAGTTTTGCTTTTCGGACTGCCGTCCGAAATTTTGCTGAAGCAAAACTGCAAAACGTCGAAAGGAGAATAAATTTATGTACACACCCGAACAGCAGAAGATCATTGACAAGCTTAACGCTTTTATAGCGGAAAATCCGTCGCAGAATGCGGCTGCCGAAAAAATCGGCATATCAGCAGGGATACTTACTCCGCTCCGCAAGGGAACTTACGGCGGAGATGTGGATAAGTACCTGAAACGGATCGCCGACTATTTCGCGATAAAGTCGGATCTTAACGATACATACCACGAAATAGGCTATGTTCAGACGTCCATTTCAAAGAAAGTATATGACACTATCAAAATATGCCATATCAAGGGCGGACTTGCGATATTCGCGGGAGATGCCGGCATAGGCAAGACAAAAGCCGCTCAGAAGTATGTTTCGGACAATCCTAACAATGCGATCTATCTCACTTTAAATCCCTGTTTAACGAGTATTAAAAGTACTTTGAAACTGCTTGCAAACGCTCTTAACGCACCTATTTCATCTACTTTAGACGATATGTGGATAAACATAGTCGGAAAGCTGTCCGACGGCATGGTGCTTATATTCGACGAGGCTCAGCACCTGCCTATAAAGACGATCGAGACGTTAAGGTCTTTTTCCGACTACTTCCGTGACAGGGATCAGACCCTCGGCATAATGTTTATCGGCAACAACGAAACGGTAAGGCGGCTCGGAAGCAACAAGCGGGCGGAGTTTGCGCAGATAAGCAACAGGACAAAGCAGACGCGGATATGTTCCGCGAAAAAGATAAAACGTGAAGATATAGAGCTGCTTTTCCCGATACTTGTAAATAAAAACATGAACGCCGAAATTGATTTTCTCTGGAAGATCGCCCAGACGCAACAGGCTGTACGCGGCACGGTGAACCTCTTTTCAAATGCTTACGACAACGGAAAGTATGATCTTCCGGGACTGACTGCCATGGCTAAGTTTATGGAGCTTGACCTTACAGGACTTGACATAAAGCCGCTCCGAAAGGACGGTGCGGCATAATGAAGCAGCCTAAACGTCCGACACGTTCGCAGAAACAGCTTATAAGCAATCTGCGGCTCGTGCCTGCAAATTACCTTGTATGCAGTGAAACGGCTGATATGATAGTTCTGTACAACAAGCATACGGGAAAAACCATAACAAGATACAAGAACTAAAGGAGGATATTCATGAAAAGACCTGCACTTATAACGAAATACATAATTTTAATGCTTCTCGGAGCAATGATATACGGTTTCATCGGTGCGGCGGCGGAAGTCAGCGGAAGCCGTTCGGCGGGAAATATCGGCGGCGAGGCTCTTGTCCTGCCGCTGATGATCGGACTGATCTGGTTCGGTTGGGAACTGCACTCAAATTTCAAGTAAATTGATTCGGCAAGCTCAGCTTGCCCTTAATGCGGCTTCAACGGTGACAAGCCCGTAAATATGAATATCCTATCGTGTATTCATATACGCAGAGTCAAGGGAAAATTTAAATTGAAAGGAATGTTCCATATGCCAAAAACCAAAAAGAAGATCGACATCGAACACATTACAAACCTTATCTACGACATCAAGGATCGGGAACTTGCCAAAAAGCAGCTTGAAACCGAGATCGAACAGGCAAAAGACGAGATCAAGCAGACTATGACAGATTTTAAACTTGATGAACTTACTGCCGATGTGTTCACGGTCAGATACAAGCCCGTCATTTCCACCCGCTTTGATTCGGCGGCTTTAAAAGCCAAGAACAGGAAGCTGTACGATATGTTCCTCAAAACTTCCGAATCAATGAAATTCACGATCACATAAGGTGAACGCTATGGAAATGAAAGACTTTGTGGAACGCTGCAAAAAATGCGATCCGCGGACAGATCCTGACGAGGCGGCGGAGCTTCTGGCTTCTGCCGCCGAACTGGGCGCGGCTATTCTCAAACAGCGTGAAAAATACGGCAAAATACCATACAAGCAGATCGTTGACAGCTACAATGAAATTTGCGGAAATGTTCTGCCAAAGGTAACAAAGCTCACCGACAAGCGCAAACGCGCTATAAAAGCCTGCATTTCGCAGGGATTTTCCGCCGAAGATATGAGCAGTGCGTTCCGATCGGCGGCGGGTACTCCGTTCCTGACCGGAAAAAACGAGCGGAACTGGACGGCAAATTTTGATTTTATCATCAAACCTGACAATTTGCAGAAAATTCTTGAAGGTGCTTACGGTTCTGCCGCTCCGAAGCCGCAGAGGGAACATTCCTATGATCTTAACAGAATAATGGATCATGCCATGAACACAACGCCGTCAATAAGGAGATGAGTATATGACCGTACAACAGCGAAAAACCATATTTGGCTTATCCAAAGGCTTGAATATGAACACCGATGAACTGCACTTGCTTGTAAACGGTCTGACAGGAAAAGAGTCTCTGAAAGAACTTCCCGACAGTCAGGCTGAAATCGTGATAAGGGAGCTGCGGAGCAGAACGCATCACAGCAGTGATCAGCCTGCCGCGGAAAGAAAGCCGAGACCGCAAAGCGTTCCGGGAATGATGACCGCGGAGCAGCAGTCCCTTGCATGGCGTCTGATGTACCGTCTCCAAGAGCTTGATGAGAAACCGCGGTTTCACGAGAACGGCACTTCCGTTACCGTAGGCGAACGTATGGCAGGAGCAATTGAAAAGATACTCGGTATAACGGCTATGGCAGGCAGGGATATTTTTAAATGGGTGTCGTTTGAGGACGGTTCAAAGCTTATCGAATATCTGAAAAGATATGTGCGGTCGGCGGAAAAGAGGGCAGCGAAAAAATGAAGATAACAAAAGAACAATGCTCGGCTATTATTTCGGCAGCAATGTGGAAGCCGGTAATGGTGATAACGCAAACTGAAACAGAATTAAAAGCAATAAAAGAGCAGCTGATGACTTACATTAAAATGAATAACAGATTAAGTAAAATTTATGATGGACAATCAACAGATCAATATATTTTACTGAACGGGTTTTCGGCAATAAAGATAATTGACAGGACATCTTTGAAAGATCCGGCGTTCAGTGGTCTGATCCTGCTTTATGGGTTTGGGAATGTGCTGCATTATCCGGACTGGATATTTGCACCTAACAGTGAGATATATGGACTTGATGAATATGTAAAACGCAACAGGGAGGCATTCAGATGACTATACAAGACGTAAAAAGGACACTTGGAAAATCAGTCCGTTACCGTAATGAGCGGCTTTTTCTGGACACAGAGTACATATTCAATGCATATATCCTCCGCTTGGTAAACGGCAAACCTATACATCAGGCGGAATTGCTTGATTTATACCAAAACAGTATAGTTATAGCTTCTTTAGAGGAGGTGGAGATCATATGACAAATGGAGAAAAGATAGTGCAATTTTATGTTGCACTAACGGATATGTATAAGAATGAGGAAAACAGAGATGCAAGTACATTTGAGCCGATATGCATATCTGAAGACGGTGATATGACGGACGATATATATGCCATGCTGACAGCCATAAAGATATTTTACGCAAATGTTACGCAAGATGTAGACAAGGATATGATAGACTTCTTGGCTATACTTACGAAGATTACTTTTAATAAGTGCAAACTTGCAGAGCAAAAAGAGGAATGAGCGCAAGAAAGGATCGGCATATAATGAATTTGGAGGAAAAGGCGATAGAACGTCTGAAAGAAGCGTCTAAAATGTCTGTTGATATGTATGGTAAGCCGCTTATGATCACATATTCTGGCGGCAAAGACAGTGATGTGTTGCTTCTTCTGGCGGATCGTTCGGGTATTCCGTATGAAGTAATTCATAGTCATACTACCGCGGACGCTCCGCAGACCGTTTATCACGTAAGAGAAAAATTTAAGTATCTTGAAGCCAAAGGTATAAAATGTACTGTTGACTACCCTTATTACAAAGGTAAGAGGACAAGTATGTGGGGTTTGATAGTTCAAAAGAAATTTCCTCCGACAATGATCGTTCGTTATTGCTGTGAGGTACTTAAGGAACATTCCGGAGACGGAAGATTTATAGTTACCGGTGTACGCTGGGCAGAAAGCCGACGCAGAAAAAACACTCGCGGTATATATGAGGGTTCACATAATGACAGAGATAAAAGGATAATACTTACAAATGATAACGATGATAAACGGCGCTTGACCGAGAGCTGTTTTAAACGAAAGAAAATGATTTGTAATCCTATAATTGACTGGGAGACTTCTGACGTATATGACTATCTGGAAGAAAGTCGTATTAAATTAAATCCCTTATATTGTATGGGCTTTGATCGTGTCGGTTGTGTGGGCTGTCCGATGGCAGGAAAGCGTATTTTCCGCGATTTTGCTATGTTTCCAAAGTATAGAAATCTCTATGTTAAAACATTTGACAGAATGCTGATAGTAAGACGTGAAGCCGGATTGACTGAAAATAAGCTCTCTGTTCCTTGGGAAAATGGTGAAGATGTTTTCCGTTGGTGGGTCGGTCTGGATCATGCTCAGTTATCTTTTGAGGATATTGAAAAACTTGCGGATCAAAAAGAGGAATAATCGGAAAGGAAGATGAATTATGGACAGCCTGCTTGAAAAACTACAGCTTGACGATCTGGAAGACGATCAGAGGGAGCTTGCGGAATGTATCGGAATGGAAGCTTACCGGAAGCTTGTGGAAAACTATGCAGGCTCGTCTATATACATAGGCAAACCTGACAGGATAGCTATTTCGGTAAGAGACAACATGATAAGGGCGGATTTCAACGGCTACAATTACAGCGAACTCAGAAAGAAATATTCGCTTTCCGAAAGCACGATACGCCGGATAACGTCTCCCGTTCTTACCGCTGCCAAAGCCGCTCCTTTCCCCGGACAGATCTCCTTATTTGACAAGGACACAAAAATTTAATTATCATAAATTTCTTTCAAAAGAAAAGAGAAATGCAATTAATAATGGTGTATGATTTAAAGTGAAAACAAATCATACACTATTTTTTTCGAGGTAAAGTTTGAAAAATAAATTTTTCAAACTACGAGTTTTGCTTTTCGGGCTATCGTCCGAAATTTTGCTAAAGCAAAACCGCAAAACATCGAAAGGAGGAGGCTTGCTTCGCAAGCAGATCATATATGGCAATTGAAGCAACAACTATTTTATCAATATATTCCGCAGTTTTAACGCTGTTGATAGGAGTTATAGGGTTTTTCCTTACGCGGACTTTTAAAGAACTTGATAACAAAATTTCCGCTAAGGAATTTGAAATATCCAAAAAGGATATTGAAAAGAACACCGATGATATACGGCGTATCAAAGACAATTATCTGACTAAGGACGACTACTTTCGCGAACAGGCTAAAGTAGATAAAAAGCTTGACAATATTATGGACATCTTAATGCAGATAAGCAAAGGAGGAACATCATGAACCCCGAACAGATGATAAAAAAGGCAAGAGCGGCGGACTTTGTGGAGAATAACGGGAAAGTTCTGCGGGGCGTGAATATGCTCCGGACGGACTTCAACAAGCTGTCGTCTATCCGCGCGGCTCTCGGACTTGATATTGATGATTTTGCAGACAGTATAAACTACCTGATAGAATCCGGATATATCCGCATACGAAACATTGACACCAAAAAGGATGCGGAACTTGCAGACTACGGCATGGACGAGATAGAGGGCAAGCTGACAGCTAAGGGCATACAGCTTCTTGCGGGGGCGATAGATGATCCCTGCATCAACATATAGGGCGTGATGGTATGGCAAGAAAGCATAACCGGAAACATTCCAAAATAGATAAGCTTGACCCTGCCGTTAAGTCGGAAGTGGAGTCTATGATACTTTCCAACGATTTCACATACAAGGAGATCGTTGAATATATCACTCAAAGCACCGGAGAAATGATCTCACAGGCGGCGGTCTGCCGATACGCGCAGGGACTCTGCGAATCACTGGAAAGCATCAGATTTGCTCAGGAAACGCTTCGGGCGGTCAATGATGAAATTAACCGCACTCCCGATATGGACACTACAGAGGGCATTATACGGATCCTGTCGCACATTCTGCTTACCAATATTCAAAAACTTTCCGATGATGATTTTGAAAGCATAGACCCGCTGAAACTTTTGAAACAGG
Source organism: uncultured Clostridia bacterium (assembly GCA_947626755.1). Taxonomy (GTDB): domain Bacteria; phylum Bacillota; class Clostridia; order Oscillospirales; family Ruminococcaceae; genus RGIG8773. Next base: position 17,830 of record CANQTP010000026.1, on the reverse strand, counting down.
CATCCGACCTGATAAGGGCATCGGCATACAAGCGGAATCTGGACATCAAGAACAAGGAAATTACCGAAATGGGATTCGATACAGTGAAAGACAAGGTATTCTCCGCACTCGGACGGGACGATCCGGAACTGTACAAGCGGCTTTCGGATTATCTTGAAATGAAAAGAACGGAGATGACGGCGGAATGATCTATGTTTTACAAGTCATGTCCGGAAAGGAAATGAATGTCCGCGCCGAACTGATAAGACGTGAAATACTCGCGGACGTTCCGAGAGAGCGCATTATTATCCGCAAAAACGGATTGTGGAGCAAGCAATTAAAGCTGCTGTTCCCTGCTTATGTTTTTGTGAATATAGATTACACGCCTGAAATATTCCACAGGATAAACACCGTTCCCGGCGTGATACGATTCCTCGGTGCGCCGTCCCCGCTGCCGGATCACGAAGCGGATATGATACGCTGGCTCTCCAACAGCGGTGAAGTTATAGAGCCGTCAACGTTCATTACGGACGAAAACGGCAGGATAACGGCTTTCAAAGGCTTTTTAAACGGCAAAGAGAACAGGATAAAATTTCTGAATATCAGGCAGAAAAAGGCTTCCGTTGAAGTTAAATTCGGCGGCAAAACACATCGGGCAAATATAAGCATACAAAGTATGGCAGACGCGGAGCAAGGTTGATCCGTTCCCTTGTTCCGGCTGTTATCGTATATCGCAAGGCTGAGCGGACGGAAATTTTCCGAGCCGAATGGCGGAGCCATGCCAAAAAATTCGTAATTCGTAATTCGTAATGCGTAATTTGCATATGTTTTTCAATTACGAATTACGCATTAAGCATTACGCATTGTTAAATTGGCGTTAAAACGCGTTAGAGGGACGTTTTAAAGATTTTTGCGGCAAACTATCAGTCAAAACACAAAGACGGCTCAGAACGCGTTCTCATGCGTTTCCTGCGAGCCGTATTTTTTATACAAGGAAGTGAGTATATGGATCCCGTTCAAAAAGCAAGTATAAACGCCTTGACAGAGGCTTTAAAGGCTGTCGGGGGAACTGCCGCCGAGCAGGTAAGTCCTGAAACTGCGGCTGATTTTATCAACGCGCTTATAAGAGAACCCGACAAGAAAAAGCGGAAAGCTATGATGAAAGACTATGCAGAGCGGCACAAGGACGCGGCAAAGTTCCTGCGGGATAATGCCGAACTGATAAACGCCGAAGCGGAAATTGCTCTTATTTCGGCGGCTGTGGGTTCGTCCGACACCGAACGCGAAGTTTCCTATAAGGGCGGCAGGAAGCGGATCACCGAAAAGGTCAGAAAACGTCCGCCAAATGCGGAAGCTGTAAAATTCCTGCTGAAAAACCGTATGCCCGACAAGTACAGCGACAAGCCTGTCGGAGATGTTGAAATAGAGGATATTTCCGAAGTGGAGGAGATGCTGAAAAAATAATTTTTCAGCACCAAGTTTTGCTTTTCGGACTCACGTCCGAAATTTTGCTAAAGCAAAACCGCAAAACGTTGGAAAGGAGGAGGCTTGCTTCGCAAGCAATTTTTATGGCACTGATAACCAAAAAGACGATACCGTATAATTTCTCCGAAAAGCACAGGGAATATATCAGGAACTGCCGTGACTGCATTTACAATGTGGCAGAGGGCGCGGTCAGAGCGGGAAAGACCGTTGACAATGTTATCGCGTTCTGTCGGGAATTGTGCAGGACTCCCGACAAGCTGCACCTTGCAACGGCTTCCACCGCTCCCACCGCAAAGCTCGTTATCGGTGACTGCAACGGTTTCGGGATAGAGCATTACTTCCGCGGGCAAAGAAAGCATACGGCAAGGACGTTCCCGAACCGGGTGGGTTTTACCGTCGTATCGAACAGTGGAACGCTTGTTTTTGTTTGCTACTCTGTCAAATCTTTTGCAATGGCTATCAAGTGATCGATTTTTGACTTGCTCATTTTTTTAAGATAATTTATCATTTCGTTATATCTTTGTGGACTTTGCATATCAAATTCAAAAAATTCTTTTGGAGTCACGCCAAGATATTCACATATATAAAAAAACGAAAGCATGGACGGAAAATTTTTCTTGTTTTCTATGCTATTCACATATCCCGGACTTTGACCTATAGATAAACTCATATCTCTTGCCGATACGCCTTTCTCCATTCTTAACTGCACAAGTCTGTCAGCAAATTTTTCTTCAATTTCCATAATAATCCTCCTTTTATCTTATTGTACAATATATATTATGTATTTTTGTTCAGTTTGACACGCAATATTTGTTGACATATCCTGTATAACATGATATAATTATTATTAATGTATAGTTTAAATAGCAATATATGTTATATTGTACCAATTTTGTATAAAAACGGTTATTAGCTATTATGGTATAATAGCTAAAAATATAATTTAAAGGAGAATATCATATGAAATTCAAAAAGATAACTTCACTTGCAGCGGCTGCAATTATGGCGGTAAGCTTTTGCTCCGGTATACCTGCAGGAACGGAGAGCAATACTTCTTTTGTAATTACAGCGGAAGCGGCATCAAAACTTCCTGCCCCTACCGGTTTTTCATGTACCAGAACTTCAACATCTGTCAATCTGAAATGGAAGGCAGTAAATGGTGCTTATGCGTATAGAGTATACAAATATAATGCAAAACTTGATATGTGGCTGAAATACAAAGTCATAGCTGATACAGCTTGTAAGATAACAGATTTGAAGAAGAATACAACCTATTATTTTAAAGTTGTTGCTATTAAACAAAACGGTAACTCATATACCGAGGGAACCAAAAGTAAAAAAATAAAAGTTACTACAAAGAAAAATGATATTCCATCAGCACCATCATCAAAATATACCGGATTACGAAAAGGAAATGATGGAAAAATTTATTATTTTGTAAATGGTAAAATTGCTTCCGGCTGGCAGACGGTCGATGGATATACTTATTATTTTGACAAAACAAATTATAACGCTGTAACAAGTGGACTTAAAGCCGGGGATAATTACTATTATTTCTCCAATACAGGTAAAATGTTTACAAATACAACTAAAAATATTGACGGAACAAATTATACTATTAATTCAGATGGAACGGTAAATGGCAAATTACCTGCTTATGTATTGCTTTCGGAAGAAGGTCAAAAATTGGTTGATGATGTTATAACATACATTTATGGTTTTAAAGATCCATCATCGGTTAAAATCATTACCGCTCATAATTATAACTATTTTGATAGATATTTTGGATATTGGATGACGATCTCTGCTAAAAATAGTTTTGGCGCAAGAGATTCGGAAACATACTTTTTGATAACACATAAAAGTGAATCCGGAGAGGAAGTGGACGAACTCGAAAAAAGCAGCATCGGAAAGCCGTTAAATCCTTATGGATTTAAAGATCAAAAAATAATGGGTACTTCTGACGGAAATCCGGAAGATCTTGGAGAATATCACTCTTTTAAAAATGAACTTTCTCTGATAAATGAAGCTATTTCTGATAAATTATCTGAAATGGGATATTGATATGTTTTATGTCTGAACCTAAAGCAATTTATTGAAATGTGCAAAACAAAATAATTTAAAACGGAAAAGACGTGTCTTTATATTTACGGCACGTCTTTTCCATTTATATTATTTTATTAAAATTTTTAAATTTATGTATTTATTTTCGGGAGGGGTAGGAAGTTACTACGCCACCCAGTACACGGGTGACCGTCAGGATCTTATCCAGAACGCCGACAAGCATTATCTGGCTGTTGAAAAGTTCCTGCTTTCCCTGATACGCTCGGTAATTTACATAGGCAGGAATTTCATCGGCGCGGATATTTCCGACGATCCCGAAATTGAGATATGCTTTGACAAGTCGGTGGTAATTGACGAAGCTGCGGAACGCTTGCAGGATCTGGGCGAGGTTCAGGCGGGCGTAAAAGCACCGTGGGAGTTCCGCATGAAATGGTATGGCGAATCGAAGGAAAACGCCCGTGCGGCTATTGACGAAATACAAGGCTCGCAGGAGATCGACATGGGATTCGGAGATGATGCGTAATGGCATTATCGCCGCAATACCTTGACAAACTGCCCGAAGCTGTGATAAAATTAATGTCGGAACTGCAAGACGAGATCATTTCCGATATTTGCAGGCGCATCACAAAGGTAAATTACCTGACTTCCACTGCCGAATGGCAGCTTATCAAAGCAAATCAGCTTACGCTTTCCTCGCAGGAAGTCAAAAAGCGCATTGCAAAAGGCTTGAAAGCCCGTGAAAATACCGTTAAGGAGCTTTACACCGATGCGGTAAAAACGGCTATTGCCGAGGACAGGCAGATATATGAATTTGCCGTTGATGACGGAATACTGTCTGAAAATTACCGCGAAAAGCTGACAAATTACACCCGTTCAAAAGCCTTTTCAAATACCCTTAACAGGGGTTTAAAGAACACAAACGGCTTGATGCGGAACCTTACCAATTCCGCGGCGGCAGCGGCAAACAGTCAGCTTGCAGAAGCTCTTGATCTTGCGTATCTGAAAGTAACCAGCGGAGCATTCACGCCCGATCAGGCGGTATTTGACGCGGTCAAAAAGCTGGGAGCGGACGGTCTTAAAGCCGTAAAGTATCCGTCAGGGCATACAGATCAGCTTGATGTTGCGGTAAGGCGCGCTATCGTTACCGCCGTTGGAAAGACCTGCGGAGATATGCAGCTTGACCTTGCAAAGGAAATGGACAGCAGGCTCGTTGAGGTGGATTCGCACCTCGGAGCGCGACCCTCTCACGCCGAATGGCAAGGGCAGGTCTATTCCCTTGACAAGGACGATCCGAAATATCCGTACTTTTACGACGCAACAGGTTACGGAACGGGAGAGGGCTTGTGCGGCTGGAACTGCCGACATTCCTTTTACCCGTATTTTGAGGGGCTTTCCGAAAGGGCAAGCGTTCCCGACTTTACCAAAGAGGAAAACGCCCGCGTTTATGAGGACACGCAGAAGCAGCGTTCTTATGAACGGGCAATAAGAAAGTCAAAGAGAGAGCTTGCGGCTCTGGACGGGGCGCGTTCCGCTGCCGATCCTGCGCTGAAAGAAAAGCTTGACAGAGAGTTTGCCCGTAAATCTGCTGTTCTGAAAAGGCAAGAGGGACGGCTTAACGAACATCTGAAAAACACCGGACTGCTGCCGGATAGTTCAAGAGTCCGTGTGGACGGGTTCAACAGGAGCGTTTCGCAGAAAGCGGTTCATGCGGCGAAAAATTATGAGCTTGACAAAGCTGCTAAAAGTGCTATAATTAAAGAAGAACAACAGTCGGATCTTGGAAAATTCAAAGAAAAGCTCAGAGCGGACAGCCGTGTTTCCAAAGAATACTATGCGGCAGTAAGAGGTAAATTCTCTCGTGGTTCTGATGCAGCTAAGAAAGCTTTCAGTAAATTTGTTCCGCAGGATTCAGTCGCTAATGCTTCATATGAGGGAGTGGCACATTATAATACTGTTACTAAAAAGATAAGTATGCATTACAATGCCGATTTAAATAATGAACGTGGAAAATGTGCGACATGGTTTCATGAGCATGGGCATATGATAGATGATATGGCAGGAAAACTCTCAAATGATAAAAGATTTAGTGATTTACTTTATGCTGATGTTAAGAATTATAGAGAAAGCATAGGAAAAAAGTACAATCTCAAAACATTTGATAAAGTAGATAAGAAAATATCTTCCGAATTGGGCAACATGAGAAAACATTCTGCTGTTTCAGATATGCTTGACGGCTTGACACAAGGTAATATACAGGGGTGTGCAATACATTCTCCATATTCTGATGGTACATCGTATTGGGCTAATCATTCAATCACATCAGAAGCATTTGCACATATGTATGAAGCTCAATTTGACAAAACAAGATATTCAGAAATGCAAAAATATTTCCCAAACGCTTTAAAATATTTTGAAACTAAATTAGAGGAGGCGGTAAAATGAAAAAATCAATACCTTGGGACGAACCGGTAATAAAGTTCAGCCGTCATTTTGGTTATGGCTGCAAAATTCCGGGATATATGGAAATTGACAGTGAAAGAGATTTTAATAAATTTTCTGATCTGATCGATAAAAGTATTGAAGATGACTTTGATTACACAATTGAAGCTTACGGAACTGTACCGCCTAAATATTTGAAAACGCCGGAAATAATTATAGATTAATGAATATCAGTAAGTCAGTATTGAATAAAAGAAAGCACTCTTGAACAGGGTGCTTTTAATTTTGCCGGAAAGGAGCTGATGAAATGAAAGCGAAACTGAACAACATAGCAATTATCCACAAAGACAGAGTTATAACAGACATTCAGGAATTGCATATATATCCCGATAGTGCCGTAGTCAAATACCGAAGCAACGGCGTATCGGGCTGTATGCTTGAAGATAAACCAAGTAACCTGATAATATGCAAGCTTTCGGAAGTGAAAATCTGAACTTAAAATCCTGTAAAAACGCCCTTAAAACACCGTTTTAAGGAGCTTTTTTATACCAAAAACGAAAGGAACGATAAGCTATGAAACTTGAAGCATTAACAAAGCTCGGCATTGCCGAGGACACGGCTAAACAGGTAATTGCCATGAATGATGCCGAAGTTACCGCCGAAAAGAAAAAGCTTGCCGACAAGGACGCGGAACTGACTATGGCGACCGACAAGATCGGCGAGCTGACCGAAGCGGTGAAGAAATTTGACGGCGTGGACGTTGAGAAACTCAAAGCCGACCTTGCGGAAATGTCCAAGAAGTACGCGGACGATACCGCCGCACTGAAACTTGACAGCGCACTTCCCCTTGCCCTTGCAGGCAGCGGAGCAAAGGACACGGAGATCGTCAAGGGACTTATTGACAAGTCTGTTGTCAAGCTTGACCCCGGCGGAAAGCTCACCGGCGTTTCAGAACAGCTTGAACAGCTCAGAAAGGATAAGGCTTTCCTGTTTGAAACAAATGAGGGAACGCCCGTGAACACAGGCTTCACCCACGGCGATCCGCCTTCGGGAAATTCCGCTAAAGGCTCAAACTTCCTGAATATCGTCAAGGAAAATCAGGTAAAACGCAATTAATAATGCGTAATGCGTAATTCGTAATGCGTAATTAGCAGACCGGATCCGCACGCTTTTAATTACGAATTACGCATTAAGAATTACGAATTAAATTAAGTGGAGGGAATTTATAATGGCAAAATACTTAAAGGACGAACTCAGCGGTTTTGTACCCGTTGAACAGGCAAATTACATTATCAAAAAGGTGGCTCGCGGATCAAGCGTTATCAGGCTGTCCCGGGTCGAACAGATGAAAAGCGATACCAAAAAGATACCCGTTATGACAGGCGGAGCAGGTGCTTACTGGGTCGGAGAAGGTCAGCGTATCGGTGCTTCGGGCGCAACATGGATATTCCCCGAACTCAAAGCAAAGAAGCTTGCGGTAATTATCCCGGTGACAAAGGAAAAGCTCGAAGATTCCACAATTGATGTATTTGCAGAGCTTCAGGACAGCATAGCACAGAGTTTCTATGAGAAGTTCGATTCTGCTGCGCTGTTCGGTGATGGTTTATACGAAACATCTATCCTCGGCAAATGTCAGAAGGTAGAAGCAGACAGCAGCTCATTTGACCTTGCCGTTTCTGACGTTATGGCAAACGTTGAAAGCAACGGCTATGATGTGGACGGTTTTGCCGCAAAGATAGGCGTTAAGAATTCGCTGAGAAAGCTCCGCGACGCAAACGGCGCGCCCATATTCATCACAGGCACGGATCAGAATGAACTCTACGGACAGCCTATTGAGTTCGTAAGGAACGGCGCATGGATAGACGACAGAGCTGTCCTTGTCGCGGGCGAATGGAAGTACTCTCTTGTGGGTATCCGTGATGATATTTCCTATGAAATACTTACCGAAGCAACGCTCCAGAACTACATTGACGATGACGGCAAACCTCTTTCCCTTGCGGAACAGGACATGGCTGCCATCAAGGCTACAATGCGTATAGGCTACCTTTGCGTAAAGCCGGAAGCGTTCTCCGCGCTTGTTCCCAAGCCGCTTGACACATCACTGTCAACGCTGACTATCGGCGAATGTTCCCTTGAACCTACATTCTCCGCAGATGTTACCGCGTACACCACCACAACAAGCAATGAGAGCGATAATATTACCGCAACAGCGACAGCTGCCGAAAGCGGTGCAGCGGTGGAAATAAAAAACGGAGAAACCGTCGTCGAAAGCGGGTCAGCGGCGACGTGGAGTGAGGGCGAGAACATTGTTACCGTTAAGGTCACAAACGGCTCTTACAGCAAGACCTACACCGTAAAAGTAACTAAATCCTGATGCGTAATTAAGTGGTGGTGAAATTATGGCATATGCAGATTTTGAATTTTACCGTGATACCTACAGGGGAGCATTATCCGAGACCGCTTTCGGGCGGTTTTCGGAGCGTGCTTCCGACTACATCGACAGCCGCACCGAGTATATCCTCAAAAAAGCCGCTATAACCGAGGAAATGGAAGAGCGGGTAAAGAAAGCCTGCTGCGCCCTTTCCGATGTCATGTGTCAGAGCGAAACGGGCGGCGGGGTAAAGGCTTCCGAAAGCGTCGGCGATCTGTCGGTTTCCTATGCCGTGGGAACTCAGCGTTCCGAAACACAGAAACTTGACGATGCGATAAATCTTTACCTTGCTGATCTTGTCAAGGCGGTGAAATGGCTTTGATGATAACAAACACAGATTGCACGATATTCCGCATAGACGATAACGGCAGCTACATTGCTGTTGGGACATATCCTTGTATGTGGCAGGAAGTCAAGGGCTATGAAGTCAAGAAGTACGGTCAGGAAAATGCCGACAAGGCGGCAGTATATATCCCCGACATTACGGCTGATGTGCGGGAAGAAGATTATATAATTCGCGGAACGGTCACAGCTGAAAATTTCCTGCCGGAAAATGCCCTTGTAATAACAAGCGTTTCCGTAAAGGATTACGGCGGCGAACTGAACCACATACAAGTCGGAGCAAGGTGATGTTATGGAGTTCAGAATAAAGGACACGGAAGAACTGCTCCGCGCCCGCGGTTTGCAGAAAGGCGGCAGGGTGCAGAAATTCATCGACAGCGAGGTCATGCGGAACATGGATCCGTACACGCCGAAACGGTCGGGCTTTCTGATCCGTTCAGCAATCACCGGAACGGTGGTCGGTTCGGGAATTATCCGTCAGAACGCGCCTTATGCACGTTCAAACTATTACGGGAACAAGGGTCGCGGTCTGCAAGGAACTGCAAACGGCGGTCTGCGGGGCAGGAAATGGTTTGAGCGAATGAAAGCCGCACGGTTACGGAATATTCTTGAAAAAGCGCGTATCTATGCAGGAGCAAAAAGGAGCTGAAACATCAGATGGTTATCAGTATTATTGACGGTTTGCGGGAATATCTTGCGGAATGTCCGCTGCTTGCCGAGATACCCGTTAAAGACCGTCATATCAATTGGACGCAGGCAAGCACAGACAAAAATTACAGTATCTTTCCCGATGGCAACGAACCTCTCGGAGAACCATATATCAACGGCACACAAGAATGGGAATACACCGCTCAGATAAACGTCCGCAAATTCGATGATACCGATTTGAAGCGGCTCAAATCGTCCGAATGGCTCGAACGTTTCCAACGTTGGCTCGCAGAGCAGGTGAAAAAGAAAAATTTCCCCGAAATGCCGGAAGGCTGCACGCCCTATGATATTGAAGCTCCCAACGCCATGCTGCTTGAACAGGACGAAACGGGAAAGCGCAGCACTTATGCCGTTACAGTAAAACTTACATATACTATCAAAAATTAAGGAGTTGATCTTATGCCGGATACAGTAAAAGCGGGCGTTATAATGCGTCCCGATATAATTCCGTTCATGAATCTCGGAACTGATGAGGAGCCGAAGTGGGAACAATGCGGAGAGGGCTGGAAGAAATTTTCCGAAAACCCCAACGCTCAGACGGAATCAACACAGTATATCAATCAGGCGTCTGAAACGACCGACACCGTTTCATATTCTCCCCAGTACAGCATTGAAATAGACCTTATGTATGATGAACCTACCATCAAAAAAGTCTATGACATTGCCAAGAACCGTCTGACGGGTGCAGAAGCTGTCGTTGATATGTGCATCGTTGACAGTTTCAGGGGAAAAGAGGAAGGAAAGTATTATGCCCGCCGCGAAAATCTTGCGGTGGCTATAAACAATATTGACGGTACGAAAAAGATGTCCATGACAGGAAACTTAAACTGTCAGGGCGACGGCGTGAGCGGTACGTTTGAACTCGGGACTAAAACATTTACCGCTGACGGCGCAGCCGGATAAGAAAGGAGCGGCAGGCTATGAAATTTGAATACGAACGCAAGACCGAATATGTTGAAGCATACGGTAACAAATACCCTATGCCGACAAAAACAGCAGTCCTTGTTGATGAGGTCAACGCCATACAGAAGCGCATTTCCGAAAAGAAGAGTGCGGCGGACATGACGGCTGCCCTCAGAGACGGAATTGCAGTCTTTATAGGTGAACAGGAGACCGAAAGGATTTTCCCAAAAGAAAAATTAAACGAGCTTGACACCGATGAACTCACAGCGTTCTGGTGGGTACTCAACGAGGCTTCAAACAAAGCTACAAAGGACGTTATAGAGAAATACTCTCCTAACAGGGAGATAAAAAAGCCGCCTATTTCAATGAATGCGGCAAAAAAGTAACGTCGGGAATGTACGATGTCAAAAGCTTCCCATATGCCTATGAAAGCGGAGGGAAGCTTTATCCCGTGCATACGGATTTCCGGGAATGGATAAGGTTTGAAAGCCTTATCTCGGATTCCGATGTTCCCGAAGATCTGAAAAGTATAATCGCACTCAGAATGATATTTGCGGATAACATTCCTCAAAACGATATTGCAGGGGCGCAGGAATTTATGCTTTGGTTCTACCGCGGCGGAAATCCTGCGCCGAACTGCAAGAACAGCGGAACATATCTTGAAAGCCGCCGCGTTTACGATCTTGAATATGATTCGGAATACATTTACGCGGCGTTCTTAGGGCAGTATGGGATAAACCTTGCACATACGGAATACCTGCACTGGTGGGAGTTCCGCGCACTTTTCAAGGGATTGCGTGACTGTCGTATGGCCGACATCATGAGTTACAGGGGCGCGGAAATATCGGACGATCTTCCCGACAGCAGGAAAGCGTTCCTGCTTGATATGCAGGAGCTTTATGAACTGCCCGTTTCCATTACCGAACAGCGGCGCATCAGCAAGGCAAGGCGTTTTCTTGACGGTTAAATTTCTGAAAGGAGCAGACATGAAAAATCAAAAAGAAAAAGTGCAATGCCCGTTCTGCGGCTATAAAATGCCTATTGAACGGGATAAAAACGCAGTTTGTAAGGGCATTTATGTTAAATGCAAAGCCCGGAACTGCCGAAAAGAATTTGAGATACGAATAAACAGCGAGATCAGGTAGTGCCATACATCAGGATCCGATCCAAGTGCCGATGATCTTTCCTACTTTATGAGAGGTGAGAGAATTGGCAGCGGACGGCTCTTTGATATTTGATGCAAGAATTGGCACTCAAAATTTTACAGAAGATACTAAAAATTTAAAGAATACAGCCTTGGCAGCGTGCAGCGCAATTGATCAGGCTATGGTTGTCGCTGCCACCGTTGATACAAGCAGTATCAGCCAAGATGTAAATAACTTAACAAACTTTATTGCCCAAGCAATTAAGCAGCCAAAAATTGAACCTAAAGTCGATGACGATCAATTCAAAGACGATATGAACGACTTGCAAAAGCAAGCGGGTAGAGCGTCAGAAGATGTTGGAAAAGAAATAACGGAGAAATTATCGTCTGCTGTTGCGCTTGGAAATATAAAGTTTCAGATCGTTCAGGCAATTTCTTCAGCGGTTTCTGAACTACCTCAGCAAATGGTATCTATCGGCGCGGGTTTTGAATCCTCAATGTCGCAAGTCGCGGCTACAATGGGCATTACCGACACGGCGGAAGAGTTCGGCATACTTACCGAAGCGGCAAAGGAACTCGGCGAAAGCACGAAGTATTCGGCACAGCAGGCGGGTGAAAGTCTTAATTACTTAGCTCTCGCCGGCATGAACGCCGAGGAAGCCGTTTCCGCACTTCCTACCGTTCTTAACGTTGCCGCGGCAGGCGGAATGGAACTTGCGGCGGCTTCCGACCTGATAACGGACGCCATGTCCGCTCTCGGACTGGAACTTTCCGACATGAACACGTTCGCCGATCAGCTTGCAGTAACGGCGCAGAAGTCAAATACAAGCGTTGAGCAGCTGGGCGAAGCTATCCTTACAGTAGGTGGAACTGCAAAGACTCTTTCGGGCGGCGTTGTGGAAATGAACACCGCGCTCGGTATCCTTGCGGATAACGGTATCAAAGGTGCAGAGGGCGGAACGGCTCTCAGAAACGTTATACTGTCGCTTTCCGCACCCACCGACAAGGCGGCGGAAGCTCTTGAAAGACTTGGGATAAATGCTTTTGATGAGGTCGGCAAAATGCGTCCTTTACAGGACACAATTGCTGATTTTAACGATGCGCTTTCCGATATGTCCGATCAGGACAGGACAGCCGTACTTAACGAGATATTCAACAAGGTGGATCTCAAAGCCGTCAACGCTCTGCTCGGAACGTCCGCGGAACGTTTCAGCGAACTCAGCGGGTATATTTCCGACTGTGAGGGTGCAGCGGCGCAAATGGCTGAAACAATGGACGATAATCTTAACGGCGATCTAACCATTATGCAGTCCGCTCTTGAAGGTCTTGGCATAGCAGCATATGAAAAATTCCAAGAGCCTATGAGGACGGCGGTACAGAGCGTTACGGAAGACATAGGCGCACTTACTTCAAGTCTTACAGACGGAGAACTTTCGGAAAGCTTTGATAAACTTTCGGCAGGTATGTCAGAGCTTGTCAGCGGTTTTTCAAAACTGCTTGCAGAGGATATTCTTCCTGCGGCTATTAATGGTTTTGCATGGATAGTTGATAACGGAGAAGGCATTGCGAATACATTTGCAATAACTGCCGCTGCTGTCGTTTCTTATCAGATAGCCGTCAACGGTGCCGCTGCCGCAACAAAGCTTTTTACGGCAGAGATCATGCTTGATCCGCTTGGACTTCTGGTTTCCGTTCTGGCTGCTGCAACAGTCGGAATGATAGAGTTTATGAACGCAGCTGAAGATTATCAGCAAAGCCTTACGGCTGTTGATGAAACCACACTTGCCATTCAGAAACAGAACGAAGCGTTCACAGCGTCCGTTAATGCAGCGCACGAAAGCATGGAAGCGATCGACAAAAATGCAGAGGTTTCCGCAAGATGTTGGAAAGAAGTTCAGGAACTTGTCGATGAAAACGGAAATGCGACCGTTTCGGTATCGGAACTGGAAACGGCAGTTGCGAGACTGAATGAAGTCTCTGATTCAAATATTCAGGTCATAGACGGGCAGATACAGGGTTATAAGGAACTTGCAAGCACCTTTAATGACTATATTGAAGATATTCGCACAAGCGCAAAGTTGGACGCACTTAAACCCGCATATGGAGAAGCACTTTTAAACTATGATAAAGAAGCTCTCGACAATGCTTGGAATGACCTTGTTGAAAAAGAAGCAGCTTATGAACAGGCGATGCACGACATTGATAACATGGATAATTACGATCAGAAGATCGTTGACGCATATACAGCTGCTGAAACAGAGTTTTCCAACGCAAGCACATATTATGCTCAGCTTTCAGAGTCGTACACGAACGCAAAAGCTGTAATTGACGAATATGAAGGTATACTTTCAGATGCCAACAGCAGTGTTTCCGGTTCATACGTTGACGCAATGAACGAACAGAACGAAGCAATAGGCAATTATTACCGTAATTTATACGGAAACGCAGCATCCGGAGCAGAGGAAACGGCAAGCGATCTGAAAGACTTGTGGTCTGCTCTCGACCATGAGTATGCCATGGGCATTATTGCCGATGATACCGAACTGTATGCCCGCCGCAAGGAATTGCTTGAACAATACGGCGATGAAAGCAATTCCGAACACCGGAGCTATTATGAGAAGCTTCACGACATGGAGCAGGACTTTTCCGATGAGCAGCTGAAAAAAGAGCAGGAGTACAATGACAAGATACTTGCCGAAACGGAAAAAGCCGACAAAGAACGCGCACAGGAGATCGCGGCTGCCATGGACGAGCAGCAGGATATTGTTGATAACGGGCTGAAAGATATTCTTAAAAAATATCAGGACGCTTATGACGAGATAGAAAAGAAGCGGCAGGCTTACCGCGACAAGCTTATGTCTGTCGGCGGTGATCTCTTTACCGTAGAAACGGACGATAACGGAAACACGTCTTACATAGTCAACAATATTGATGAGCAGCTGCGTAAAATGCGGGAGTATGATTCTGCGATACGTTCGCTCAAAGAGCAGAACGCTTCCGATGCCCTTATTGCCGAGCTTACTTCAATGTCCGATGAGGACAGCTATCAGTTTGCGGAATATCTTTCGGGAATGTCCGCTTCCGAGTTCGGAAGGATAAATGAACTTTACAACGAAAAGCAGAAACTTGCCGATGAACTGTCAAAGGATATGTATGCTGATGAGGCTCAGGCTGTTTCCGATGCTATGACAGAAGAACTTGCAGGGCTTGTTACCGATTCATACGATTATGGAGCAATGTCCGCAGAGCAGTTTGCTCTCGGATTTTCCGAAGCATTGAACGAGTTGAAGTTTGGAACGGTCTATAATCAGCTTAATGCAGCAGGTGCATCACGTTCCTATGAAAACTATGTCATTAAGGACGAAAGCGGAAAGGAACGCACTATAAAGCTTGATATAGATATTTCGGGCAAGTCAAATGTTTATCTTGATAATCAGAAAGTCGGCGAACAGGTCACTGATTATCAGAAGAAAACAGCACATATCAAAGGAGAATAGGAGGTATCTCTATGATACAGATAATTGCGGAAAATATACCGCTTCATGAGTACATAACAAGCTATGACATCAATGCCTCGCCGATAATTTCCGATAATACTTTTACCGATGTTTCGGGGAATAAAGTCGTAAAAATACTCGGATATGATACGAAAATATCCTGCACGCTTGAAAAAGTTCCGCATGAATTTGCGGAGAGAATTGCTGAAGAGAAAAATTCACGCTGCGCCCCGTCCCGTAATTATTATATTTCCAAACGCACAATAAGCAAGCATATATGCCATTTTACCGCTTACGATATTATGTCGAACACCGAAAAGAAATTTGATCCGTCAGCACTGAGCCTTTTTTCAGATGATGAATTTATCCCATGCGGAAATGTTCTTGAAGAAATTAAAAGGCAGTGCGGTTTCACAAGCATTGGCGCTTCCGCGGGAGATCTGAACCTGATCCGTTATAAAAAAGATATGCTGACAAACCGCACGATCCGCAGCATTTTGGAAGAGATCGCAGTTTCAATGTGCGGCGTGTGGATCGCTTCCGATGATAACGGCGCGGTGCTTTCCTGTCTGGGTGAGCCTTACGATCATATATGCACGCCCGAGAATTACTCCGAGATCGACTATCAGGGTATGCAACAGATCACTGAACTTATATGCAGAAATTCCGAAAGCGGAAACGTCCGCGAATACAGTTACGGCGGTCAGTACGGCACTGTAATTGAGATCAATTCGCCGTTTGCGGCAAATAATTCGGGGCTTGACAATATCGTATTTTCTCGCATAGGCGGATATATTTATCAAGGCTGGAATGTGGAAAAAGCAATTCTTACGGAATTTATTCCCGCGTCCTGCCGTGTGTATTTCGGAGAAAATTATCTGCTTGCAAATAATGTTGAAATTTCCGTGGACTCCTGCGGGATCTTTGCAAGTTTATCCTGCGATCCCCAAAGTGATGAAATGTGGAAGTATGACGATTACACTCAAAGACAAATTAATAATCGTGTTGAATTTGACAAGACCGCAGGGAATGTTCAGATAAACAACGAAAAGGGAATTGTTTTTGTAAATAAAAACAAGACCGCTTCAATTGCATTGGATAACAATTCGGAAATTGAGAAGTACGGATTTAATGTTGAGGAGAAAGGCGTTACCACTTTCGACGGAGCAATGCTTGACAGTGTATTTCCCGATATGGAAATAAACAGCGATGCCACGGAACTTACTGCGACTTACGGTGATAAAGCGGTAAAATACAAGCTTACATGGGACGGCGATAACAAGCTTTCCATGGAAGAAGTAAAGGAGGAAAGTTCATGAGTTTTGCGGCAGGATTGGAAGCGGGATTGCTTTTAGGAAGAAGATCCGGCGGCGGTATTTCGGGAAAATTCAGAGGTATCAACGGGTCAGAGACAATAACTATAAGCTATGACGTTCCCGATGAAAAAGATCCGAAGAAAACTGTTACCAAAACGGTAGAATATACTTGTGATATTGAAACATTTGAAAAAGTTTTGTCAATAAATATCACGTCAAATGGTGAGACACTTTCCACTGTAGCTGATACTTTCTCAAAAACCATGGTGACACATATATACAACTCTGATGGCGATTCAATATTTGATGCAGACTATGATATTGATTCCGGAACTGTTTATGGATATTATGATTCAGACGGAAAAAATATTTTAATAGATTAAAGGAGAAAATAATTATGGCAAACATCGGTTTTGACTCAACCGCAATTGCTTGGGCGATAGCTCATAATAACGAGCAAGCACAAACTTTTGTTGATGAGCAGAAAAAATTTCGTAAAGATGTTAAAGATTCTTTTGATAAAACTAAAGAGGCTCTTGAAAAAGCCGGTTGGGTTCCCAGTCCAGAGGAAGACGATCCAAAATTAGAAGAAGATATTGATGAAACTATTCCGGACAGTGGCGACGTTTATATAGACACCGGTGAAAGTGATCAACCCGGTGCAATAAATGATTTAACTGATGGTGTATATTTCGGTGGCAGTGAACCAATTGAAATAGATGGCGTAAAAGATAATTATACTTTGAAATTATCTTTAAATCAAGGCATTGTTAATGACCTATGGTCTAATAATATTAATCGTCCAAGAGCTGTTGGTGGATGGAATATAGAAATATATAACAGCAGTAATGAAGTTGTTAGAAGGTGGTATTCTGTTCCGAATGGTCAAGCAAGTTCCGGACTGTTCTCTATTGATAATTCTGATTCTCATCGAATCACAGCTAAATTTGTTGGGTGGCATTTTGATGTTAAAAATGTTCACATTTGGGGGAGACAGAAATGGTATAGCTATAATTGGGACGGCAGTTTAAGAGATACAGGTTATACCGATCAGGAAAACTGGGCTGATTTTCTTACTGACTATGTTGGTGCACCTTTAATAGCAAGAGACTATATTGACTGGGTACCGTCAAATGCATATCAACTTTCAAAATCTCCTGCCAAAATGTTATTTAGTCAAGGAAAATATATAGTTACTCGTAAATATCTCGCAGAGCCTACAGACTTTTTAAAATAATTCAAATTTCAAAGGAGAAAATTTTATGCAAGTAAAAACAATTAAATTAACAGGTGAAGAGACAAAAATTGAATTTGACAGCGCTCATGCTTTTGTCGAAATAAACAATTTAAGCAGCAGCGAAATACTTATTTCCACAAGACCCGGGATCGTTCGCGGAGATGATAATGTTATCATTCTGAACGGGAAAACCATTGTTACCATCGGCGAAACAAGTTCTTGCAGGATAAAAACAATTTATGCTTCCGGAAACGGCGAAATTCAGCTTATCGGAAAGAATTTTGC
>CANQTP010000025.1 GCA_947626755.1 uncultured Clostridia bacterium | reverse complement strand
ATACATCATGCACGTTTGGGCAGCATGGAAAGCAACGTATTCACACTTATAGGCAATCGTATGAAAGGCGGCAGAGCTTGTTGGAGCATAAACGGCGGCAATAACCTTGCGGCGTTACTGTGTAAATATTACACCGGCAGTGACGAAAACTTTACGATAGAAATTGAAAATGCAAACCCCGCACTATCAGCAGGAAAGATAAGATCCACTTCCGGAAAGGGTTATGAATTCCCTCATAACGTACATTTTCCTCCGACTTACAAGTCGATTACCAAACTATCTCATTTGAAATCTTTAACAGATCTGTGCTTCTGAGTTTGTATATTGTGATGAATTTTCTATGGCTTGCCTACTTTTGCTTGACACATACCTCTCCAAAGCCGTGCTTGACGATATTAGAAAAATATGTTATAATGTAAAAAACAATTTCCGGAGGAACCGATCTTGATTTGCGTAACAGGTGATATGCACGGCGATTACAGCCGCTTTAATGATAAAAATATCAAAAAACTTAAAAAAGGCGATTTCCTTATAGTATGCGGAGATTTCGGATTTGTCTGGGACGGCTCTAAAAAGGAAAAGCGTATACTTAAAAGAATAGGCAGAAAACGCTTCTATACAATGTTTGTGGAAGGCTGTCATGAAAATTACGATCTGCTGGAAAACTACCCCGAAGAGGATTTCTGCGGCGGAAGGGTAAACGTCATCTCGGGCAGGCTTATGCACATGAAACGCGGAAGTATGTTCGACCTGCAAGGACATAAATTTTTTGCTTTCGGCGGCGGTCAGACCAAGGAAATAGACATTCGCCGCGAATCCAGTACATGGTGGGAACAGGAACTTCCCACTCCCGAAGAGGTAAAGCACGGAATTGCCGTTTTAAAGGAAAACGGCAGCGCTGCGGATTATATCATTACCCACGAACCGCCCGCTTCAATGAAGGAATTCCTCGGATTTGAAGTCCGCCAGATAAGCCATATGCACACGTTTTTCGATGCTGTTAAAAATGATTGCAGCTTTAAAATGTGGTTTTTCGGAAAAGCTCATAAAAATAAGCTTATCCCCCCAAGGTATCAATGCCTTTTTGACGAAGTCGTGCAGATAAAAAGCGCTCTTCCCAAGAAAAAAGGCAGAAAATAAATTTTAAAGGAGAGATCGTTATGCCGCACATTTCGGTAAAAATGCTTAAAGGACGCACCGAAGCACAGAAACAGGAGGCTGCAAAGAAACTTACCGCAGCTCTCTGCGAAGCACTCGGCTGCGGAGATACCCACATAACCGTGGGTATAGAGGACTTTACCGCCGAGGAATGGCAGGAAGTTTTCGCAAAGGATATTGAGGGCAAGAAAGATACACTTTATAAGAAACCGTCCTATGACCCTAAGAGTCTGCTCTGATCCGCTGCGGAGCGCCGTTCCCGTATTTGCGGGAACGGCGGACATTCCGCGGAACTTTCGTATGCAGTGATATTTTGTAAGATAATATGGACAGGAGAAAGTTAAATTATGGGACTTTTTGATAATATCGCAAATAAACTTTCGGGAAAAGGCGATCCCGACAATTTTGCGGAAAAAGTTATGCAAAAGTTGGACGAAAAATTTCCGCCGCTGCCTGTTTTGAGATTTGAACCGAAACGTGCAGAAAATCTGAGCGTTTTTGAAACAAAACTTGGCGGAGTTCCCTATTTCCCGAAAGATATGGAATATCCTCTTGATAAAGCGGAAAATCATAAAGGCGAACCGTTAAGACTGCTTGCACAGCTTAATTTTGAAAAATTGCCGCATATCGAAAATTTTCCCCGGAAAGGCATTTTGCAGTTTTTCTGTGCAAGTAATGACGAAGCGGTGTACGGAGCGGATTTTGACGACCTTTGCAGCGCAAAAAGTTTTCGCGTTATATATCACGAAAATATTATTTCCGATGAAAGCAAACTGCTTTCGGCGGAAGATATGCCGAAATTCAGCGGAGAATACGGGGAGTTCCCCTTTGAGGGAGAATTTATTCTCGAAGCGGGAAAACCTGAGATGTGTCCGCTGTCGGTATCAAGTTATCTGTTTGAAGAAAATGTTACGGAAATTTACAACAAAGTTACCGGAGAAAAAGCAGAAAATTGGTACGATATAGACGAAGAAAAATTTGATAAAATAAGCGAAGAAAGAGTTTTTGAAAACACCTGCATCGGCGGGTACCCGTTCTTTACCCAGTCCGATCCGCGTTACGATGATGATATAAAAGACTGTAATATCCTGCTTTTCCAGTGTACGAGCTTTTTTTCGGCAGACGGGAAGGAAGAAGTTATGTGGGGCGATCTCGGAGTGGGAAATTTCTTAATTCCGGAAGAAAATCTTAAAAAGCTTGATTTTTCCAAAGTTGTGTATAACTGGGACTGCGGATAAAAATATTTGCCCGCAGGAACATATATATTCTGTCTGAAAAACAAAATGACCGCGCTGTAAACAGCGCGGCTCGTTTTTCATATTCAGGCGGATCTCCTGCCCCGTACTATGCGGAGAAACGCATTTTCAGCTTTTTTCAGCCTTGGGATAACAGTTTCTAAAAGTCCGCAGTATTTGTCCACAAGAACGATTACCACAGTCTCGCGATGTCTCGGAACAGCCGTAATGTTCAACGGAAACATATGCTTTCCGATAATATCGCTTTCAAGCTCCGATATGTAGAAATTTTCGCGGACGTTTTTTAATGCGGTCTGCGCGTGGGTGAAACCGTGGAGACGTTCGCCCTTGTCTTTATCGGGCTTGTAGGTGTGCCAGTCGTAAAGGAACAGATCGTGGAGCAAGCCCGCTCTTGCGGCAGCCCGCGTATTCCAAGAGAAAAATCTGCATATCCTGTAATTATAATACGAAACGTTCAAACAGTGCTGAAAACAAGTTGTATCTCCGTGGTGTGTAAATTCTTTCATTTTAAGGACAAGTTCATTATCAAGAAGGTCGGAAACCAGATAATAGTAATCCTTAGCCTTCTGATCCCTGAGCAGGTTCAGCTTTGAACCGATGGCTTTCAGCATTTTTTAGCGGTCATCTCCCTTCGGAAATCCCTTGAACGGGTATTCCGCTATTATTATACAATACCTACAAAGATTTTTCAACAATTTTTCAAAAATTGCCGCACAATTTTCAACATAGATTTTTAAGCACTTTTAACAAATTTACATTCTGCGCTTGGATTTGGAAGAAACTTTCTTCATTTTCCTGCGGCGTTTCCCGGTGGCGAGAACATACACTATGATATATGCCGCTATAAGCACTGCCGCCGCTGCCGCTGCCGCTTTGAACCAGAATGATCCCACAAAGGCTTTGGCTTTCATAATATTATATTCAAGCTGTGAAAGGGCGACAGCGTCTTTTGCAACAAGATCCACCGTGCAGAGAGTTTCTCCCGAAAGTGATAAAGTATATGTCCCGAAGACCTGTCCTTTTTCCACAGGCGCAAGGACTGCTCCGTCAGAGTCAAGATAGCCGTCGGTGTTTATATCCTGTTTCAGTCCCGAACGGTCAAGGGTGTTTGGCCATAGGGTGTAAAAATCTTCCGAGGGAACGAGCAGGACGTGTTCCGCATTTTCGCCTAATTTTACGGGAATTTCTGTTATTTCCTCCGTCTTGCTGAGGATCTTCTCATATGAAAATGTGTTGAATGCCCATTCGTATATATTTTTCTGATCGTTGTACTGCTCATTGGCTTTTGTGCCGTCCTCGTTGTACATGGGCGCGCCGAGGGTGACAAGAAGATAGTTGTTTCCGTCCTTTGAAGCAAGGGAAACGAGATTTCTTCCCGATTCGTCAAGCGTACCTGTTTTCAGACCGCGGGCGGGTTCGTAGTAGAATTCGCCGTTGTGGACCATGGCATTTGTGTGGTGTATGGTTATCCAGCCGTCCTCATGGTAGTTGGTGGCGTGGAGAGTGTATTCTGTGGTGGTTGCTATCTCAACGAATTTTGGGTAATTGTCAACTGCGTATTTTGCAATAAGCGCCATATCCCGTGCGTTGGTATACTGATCGTCGTCATAAAGACCGTGGGGGTTGACGAAATGCGTTCCCGTGCAGCCTATTTCCTCGGCTTTTGCGTTCATCATGTCGATAAAATTTGGAATGCTTTCCCCGCCGACGTTGTAGGCGAGAATTCCCGCAGATTCGCAGGCGGAATACATCAGCATGGAATACATAAGATCGTTGGCGGTGATTATTTCCCCCCGTGAATAACCCACGGCGGAAGGATTCTTCCCGTAAAGATCGTCAAATACCACAAGTGGAGCTTCGTACTCGGTATTGTCAAGGTCGGTCACATGGTCAAGCACCACGATAGCGGTCATTATCTTTGTGAGCGAAGCGGGGTACCATTTCTTTGTGGGATTTTTCTCATAGACGATAAGATCCTTGTCCATATTGATAAGCACGGCAGCTTCGCTGGCAACGGTAAAATTAGGCGTAAAGGTCAGCGCCGAAACGGGTATGCAGGAGAAGATCGTTACCGCAAACACTGCGGTCATCAGCAGGGCGGCTTTCTTAACAAAATTCATATCTATTCACAACGCCCGAAAGCGTATGCTCCTTTCATGTCATTATAATACATTTACTATTATAACAAAATTTTTTATAAAATGGAAGAGTATTTTTAAATTTTTGTAATTTTTATTTCTTGGCAGAATATGCCTTGACTTATTGACGAGAATGGAGTATAATAGTATTTGTGGGAAATTTGAATATTTTTGCCGTTAATCGGAAAGTTTCCAATCAATTTTTTTACAAAGGAGCTGCAAAAATTATGTCTCTTACCAAAAACCCCAATGTCAACAAATGGGTCGATGAAATGATCGCCCTTACCAAGCCCGATAAGGTAGTCTGGGTCGACGGCTCAAAGGAACAGCTTGACGCTCTTACCAATGAGGTCTGCTCTCTCCCCGACGGAGATAAGGACAAAATGTACAGACTTAACCCCGAAAAACTCCCCGGCTGCCTCTACCACAGAACTCTCCCCAACGACGTTGCCCGCGTTGAGGACAGAACTTTCATCTGCTCACGCAGAAAAGAAGATGCCGGTCCTACCAACAACTGGTGCGATCCCAAGGAAATGTACGCTAAGCTCACTCCCCTTTATGACGGCGTTATGAAGGGCAGGACTATGTATGTTATCCCCTATTCAATGGGTCCTATCGGTTCTCCTCTCGCAAAAGTGGGCGTTGAGATCACAGACTCTATATATGTTGTTCTCAATATGAACATTATGACAAGAATGGGCAAGGCTGCTTTCGAGAACCTCGGCGATACTTCCAACGATTTCGTAAGAGGACTCCACTCAAAAGCAAATGTTGATCCCGAAAACAGATATATCGTTCACTTCCCCGAAGATAATACTATCTGGTCGATAAACTCTGCTTACGGCGGAAACGTTCTCCTGGGCAAGAAGTGCTTCGCTCTGCGTATCGCTTCCTATCAGGGCAAGAACGAAGGCTGGATGGCTGAGCATATGCTTATCCTCGGCGTTAAGAAGCCCGACGGCGAAGTAAAATACATCACCGCCGCATTCCCCTCCGCCTGCGGAAAGACAAACCTTGCAATGCTCATTCCCCCAGAGGGATACAAGGCAAAGGGCTATGAAGTATTTACTGTCGGCGATGACATCGCTTGGATGAAGCAGGGCGAGGACGGCAGACTCTACGCCATCAACCCCGAGAACGGCTTCTTCGGCGTTGCTCCCGGAACTAACGCAAAATCCAACTACAACGCTCTTGCTTCCACAAGCAAGAATACAATATTCACAAACGTTGCCCTCAACAATGCGGACAACACCGTCTGGTGGGAAGGTCTTGACAAGAATCCTCCCGAGGACGCTACCGAGTGGAAGGGCGCAAAGGTAAACGGCAAGGAATACACTTCTGTTATGGGTGCTGACGGAAAGCCCCAGAAGCTTGCTCACCCCAACTCCAGATTTACTGCTCCCGCTGAGAACTGCCCCTGCATTTCTCCCGAATTCAACAACCCCAAGGGCGTGCCTATCTCCGCAATGATCTTCGGCGGAAGAAGAGCTTCCACAACTCCTCTTGTATATCAGGCATTTGACTGGACTCACGGAACATACATCGGCTCCGCTGTTTCCTCCGAAACAACTGCCGCTGCAACAGGCGCTGTAGGCGTTCTCCGTCACGATCCTATGGCTATGAAGCCTTTCATCGGCTACAATGTAGGCGACTACTGGCAGCACTGGCTCGACATGGGCGAAAAGCTTGGCGACAAGGCTCCTAAGATCTTCAATGTAAACTGGTTCAAGCAGGACGAGAACGGCGATTTCATGTGGCCCGGATTCGGCGATAACATGAGAGTTCTCGACTGGATCATCAAGAGATGCGAAGGCACTATAGATGCGGAGGAAACTCCTATCGGATTCATTCCCAAGAAGGGTGACATTGACACAACAGGCATTGAGGACGAAGTAACTCCCGAAGTTATGGATAAGCTTCTTGATGTTGATAAGGATCTCTGGAAGAAAGAAATTGCCGAGATGAGAAGATACTATGACGAGGACATTGCCGCAAAGGGCGGAAAGATCCCCGCTGCTCTCAGAGAACAGCTTGATGCTCTCGAAGCAAGACTTAACAAGTAATTCTGTATAAAATAACTCCTGTCGGAACGCGATCCGACAGGAGTTTTTTGTTTTCATAATAAATATTATCTTATAAAATGCATCGGCGTCCACGGCTCTTTCTCGGGGAGACCGTATTTTTCTTTTCCAAGGGCAATGCTTTTCATGAGAAACGCCATGTTTCTTGCAAGGACGCGCATTGTCTGTCTGCCTTCCTCGTCCATTTCTGCTTCGCCCTTCTCCCGACCGTGGATACTGTTCCAGTATTGGCTTGACGCAACGGGCATATTTGCTATGGTAAAATATTTATTCAGTTCGTCAAACGTTGCGGAACAGCCGCCGCGCCTTGCGCAGACGATGCTTGCTCCCACTTTCATGGTCTTGTCAAATGCCGTGCTGTAGAAAAGCCTGTCAAGAAATGCGATCAGCGTGGCATTTGCGGAAGCGTAATATACGGGAGTCGCAACGATAAGACCGTCTGCCGCCTCAAACTTCGGAGCGGCTTCGTTCACTATGTCGCTGAAAGCGCATTTCCCGTTTTTGAAGCAGCTGCCGCAGGCTATACAGCCGCGTATATCCATGCCGCCTATCTGCAAGGTCTCATAGTCTATGCCTTCGCTTTCAAAGATCTTTTCCGCTTCGCGCAGCGCAACAGACGTGTTTCCGTTCTTTCTCGGGCTTCCGTTGATAATAAGGACTTTCATATAGGATACCTCCTGTTTATAATATTTATGGATCGGCTTTTCCGAGTTCAAGTTCTATGAAATGTTTTGCGGCGCGTCCCGAACGTCCGCTTCTTCTTAAAGCGTAGGCTTCCGCATTTGCAAGCAGTTCGGGAGTACATTCCAGACCGTTCTGCTCGGCGAGATCCCTGACGATCTTAAGATAAACGTCCTTGCCGGGCTTGAGGAATGCGACTTTCAGTCCGAAGCGTTCCGAAAGGGAAACAAGTTCTTCGCGGGTGTCGGAAGCGTGGACGTCGTCGCCGTCTCTGTCCGAAAAGCGTTCCTTTACGATGTGACGCCTGTTGCTGGTGCAGTATATGGACATATTTGAAGTTTTCGCCGCCGCACTTCCTTCAAGCACAGCTTTCAGCGCGCTGAAATTGTCATCATCGGCAGAGAAGGATATATCGTCTATAAAAATTATGAATTTCAGAGGATTTCCCGCAATTTTTTCAATTACCGACGGAAGTTCGCCAAGCTGCGCTTTGGTAAGTTCAATAAGCCGCAGACCCATATCGCGGTATTCGTTGACAATGGCTTTTACGGTGGAAGATTTTCCCGTACCCGCATCGCCGTAAAGCAGCACATTCGGGGCGGGACGGTCGTTCAGCAGTGC
Source organism: uncultured Clostridia bacterium (assembly GCA_947626755.1). Taxonomy (GTDB): domain Bacteria; phylum Bacillota; class Clostridia; order Oscillospirales; family Ruminococcaceae; genus RGIG8773. The sequence continues at coordinate 30,639 of CANQTP010000025.1, read as the reverse complement.
CATGGTGTTGGAAATGACCTTGCTCCGTTCCGCTTCATAGCCTGAAAGCTGAGAAAGTCTCTGCGGATCCGGATTTTTAATGGGAACGAGTTTGCCGTCCCTGAACACGAAAACGTGGTATTTTGCGAAGATCCCGAAGCCTTTGGTGTGGAGCGAAGCGATCCTTTCGCGGTAGATCCCCGGCAGATCCTTGTTATCGGTCTTCCATTCCGCAAAGGGCGTTTTCATATCGGGATCCACTGCCGCCCAGACTTTCTCCGAAGAAAGCCGTGAAAGTTTTTGCAGGAAGGCAAGTTCCTTCCTTGCGGCGGAATCTATGCTTTCGGGGACTTCCTTAAATTCCGCAATGCGTTTCAGGTAAGGATTTTCGTCCTCGGTAACGGTTTCGATAAGAAAATCGGTAAGGGAATCGCCGTATGTATACAGGCTTGAAACGAAATCCCCGTAATTCCCTGCGGAGGGATCTTCCAGCAGCGCAAGGAGTTTTCCTACGGTGTCATTTTTGAGTATTCCTCTGAAAACTGCTAAGGACTGGAGTCCTTCGGCGTATTCTTTAAGCATATGAACATCTCTCTTCTTATAAAATATGAATATATTATAGGCAGGCTGAGCCTGCACGCCTACAGGCAAAGTTTTGCTGTCCTCTGCGTGTGCCTGCCGTGCATGAAGCAAAGCTGAATCCGAAAATGAAATTTCCCGTTCATATTATATGGACAGTGATTTTTGTTTGCAGATTTAATTTTACTTAATGCACGGTATACGTTAGGTTTGAAATCACAAAACAAACCCTGAATGCGTGCAGACTCAGTCTGCCTCAACTCTTAACTCTCAACTCTCAACTCTTTAATCACTCATTATATTTGATGCTTACTTTTGAAACCGATTGTTCGTCCGCTTCCAGTACACTGACGGTGAATATCCCGCTTTCAATGACCGCCCCCGCTTGGGGAATGCAGCCGAAAAGTTCCATCACCCAACCGCCGACAGTGTTGCTTTCCGTCTCGATAAGATCGGCGGGAAGCTCCATTTCTTCCAGCATATCGGAAATGCTTATGTCCGCGCGGACATCATATGTGTTTTCCGCAACTTTTACCACATTGTGGATAACTTCATCGTTTTCATCATAAATTTCGCCTACAAGCTCCTCGATAATATCTTCCATGGTGACGATGCCGCTTGTTCCGCCGTACTGATCCTTTACTATCGCCATATGGATCTTGGTGTGCTGCATTTCATAAAGCACTTCGGAAATGAGCTTCATTTCCGAAACGTACAGTGCTTTCTGAATAATACCTTCAATGCTGACAGGCTTTCCTTCCGATCCGAGGAGAAGCGCGAAAAAGTCCTTTTCGTTTATAAGCCCGATAATGTTGTCGATGGAATCCTCATAAACGGGCAGACGGGTGTATCTGTCGCGGATAAATATTTCCTTGATCTTTTCAATTTCCTCGTTCCGCTCCACGGCTACAACTTTTACTCTGGGAACAAGTATCTGCTCGATGATTATATCGTCAAATTCCAGCGCGGAACGTACAAGATCGCTTTCCTGTTCTTCAAGAACGCCCTGATCTTCAATTTCCTCAATGATGTATTTCAGTTCGTCCTCGGTGAAGTTGGGGGAATCATCCGACCTTACAGCTTTCAGCATACCTTTCTGAATAAGCGAAAAAATTGCGGAGATCGGCGTTAAAATCCACATTATCGCGCCAAGTGGCGCGGCAAATGCAAGAGCGCACCTGTCTGCGTTCTGCTTTGCGAAAGTCTTGGGCATGATCTCTCCGAAAATAAGCACAAGTATGGTCATTACCACCGTGGAAACAGCCACGCCCGCCGTGCCGAACAGGTTCACAAAAAACACCGTTCCCAGAGATGAGGACAGGATATTTACTATATTGTTCCCGATAAGGATAGTTGTAAGAGTTTTGTCGAAATTTTCAGCAATTTGCAGAGCGCGTTCGGCTTTTTTGTTGCCGTTTGAAGCTTCATGCTTGAGACGTATTTTATTTACCGATGAGAACGCCGTTTCCATGGACGAAAACACCGCCGACATCGCTATTAAAAATATAAGCGCGATTATATAACCCATATGACCTTGCCTTTCGTTTTAAAGTGTATGATTTAATATGATAACACAAAACGGAAGAATTTGCAAGAGTTTTTTCCCGATTTTGTTCGGAAACCCTGCACTTGTCAAAAAATTCCCCCTTACGCTTCGGCAAGGGGGAACTTCTTATTCTTCAAATTCGCTGTATGAGACCCGGTCATATTCCGCGGTAAGGGGAAGATTCGTGTCGTCAAATGCGTTCAGCCAGCTGTCAACGCCTGTTCCGCACCATGCGTTCATCATGATCTTTCCGGGTGTGGACGGGATATTTTCGGTGGCGGTGTAAGCTTCAACGCCGTCAACATACCATACTATCTTATCCGCATACCATTCAAAAGCGTATGTGTGGAATCCTTCCGACGCGTCAAATCCCAGATCGTACAGATACTCGTGATTTCCCACACCGTTGGTGAAATAGTTGAACTGCACTTTTGTGGTGTCCTTGCCGAGGATCTCCACGTCAATTTCGTCCCAAGGATTATTGTCGGAAGGTCCTGTGTAGGTGAAGAACGAGGAAACAACGCCGTCATTCTTGATGGCTTTCATGGAAACCTCATAACGTCCGTAGCTGTAGAAATTCTTTGAACGGTACTCCGCGCCGGAATATGGTATTCCCTTGGAAGTATCGGTGTCCCTGTCGATCTTAAGCTGCATATGATCGTTTTCAAATGTGCAGTTCGCAGCCCGCCATGTGACATTGAACATACTTCCGTTTGTCCAGCCGTCGGAAATTTCAAACCATTCGGGACCGCCGTCTTTAAGTTCCGCCTTAAAAGTTCCCTCGCCCGTTCCGGTGTTTCCCGAAGTGCTCCCGCCCTGACAGGAACAGAATATCATCATACAGGAAACCGCCGCGGCGATAGTTTTCAAAAATATGTTTTTCATATGCTCTCCTCCGAAATTTTTCATTAATGAAATTATACCACGGTTTTCCAAAAAGTAAATACAAATATTTTGACATTTATATTACGATTTTGATTTATCTCCCCAGTTGGAGCGATAATATTTTTTGCGGAATTCTCCGGGAGTCATGCCCGTGTACTTTTTAAAAGTGCTGATAAAGTGGCTGTGTGTGGTAAATGCAAGGTAATTTCCAATATCCATAGCGGAATAGTCGGAGTATTTCAGCATATTCTGTGCAGTTTCGATGCGTTTCACGGCAATATATGTGCTGATAGTTACCCCCACTTCCTTATGAAAAAGCCGCGACAGGTAGGACGGGCTGAGTCCCACCTCATCTGCAATATCCTCGACAGAGATCTGCGAGTGGAGATTATCATAGATATAGTCCATAGTCATTATAACGGGTTTTGAATAGATATTCCCGCGGGCAGCGCGCTTCATGCGTTTTGTATAGTCCATTACCGCTTCATAGTGGATATTGTGGACTTCGTCGGCAGTGCTGCATTTATCTGCTTTTAAAATATAGAGGTCGCTGAGAGTATAGGCGGTCTCCATTTCCATGCCGCCTTCCACGCAGAACCGTGTCAGCATGGCAATTGTAATAACGAAGTGATATTTCAGGTTCCGCAGCGGATCGTCGGAAAGCGTTCCCGAGCCGCTGCCGCCCAGCGGCGTCATATGCTTTTTAACGGATTCTTCATCGCCTGCTTTAACGCAGTCGTAGAACTCGAACTCCTGTTCAAAAGGTGAATGTTTAAAGGAATACTCTCTGTTCATAAAAGCTTTATATGTAAGTGCTTTTCCCGATCCGGACATAAAGATCCTCCCTTTACTTTTTATGCTTCACATATTATAATACACTTTTTTCGATAAAATTTCAAGAGCAGGCTGTAGCCTTGCCGTAGAGTTAAGAGTTAAGAGCAAGGCTGTAGCCTTGACGCTTTCAGGATTTGTTTTGTGATTTTCAAATTATTGCCTGCCGTGAGATAAAGTAAAGTTAAATCTACAAAAATTCCCGCCCAATTCATTTTGAACCGGACGGGAATTATGTTTACAGACCGCGCTTTATGTCATGCACGGTATACGTTAAGTTAGAAATCACAAAACTTTGCCTGCATGGGTCAAGGCTACAGCCTTGCTCTCAACTCTCAACTTTCAACTCTGCATATATTTCCTTATGATTTCTTCCGGTACACCATCTGCCGCCATTCTTGCGAGCAGCTTAGCAATGCCCCTTGCTTCGCCCTCTGCTCTGCCTTTGGCAATTCCCATTGCTTCGCCTTCCGCCTTGCCCTCTGCTTTCCCTTTGATGTAATTTTCTGCCATTAAGGTATTATAATCCCAAAGTGCCTTCTGGCGGGCATTGTATTCCAAGCGTTTCTGTTCGTCCTGACTGATAACTTCAAGCGTGTCGACCGCTTCTCGGATATATTCATTGCTGCTTGCTGCCATGTCGAATTCCTCCTTTTTCTCTGCTTTCAGAAATCTTATCCAATCATACAGGACGGTGCCGTCCTCGGTTTTTGGAAGTTTGGGCAATTCTATCAAGTGCCATTCCATTATGTCTGTATAGCAAATATTTTCACTGTCTTCTCTGATGTGATAAATTGTGTGGAAACGTTCTGTTTCCTTAACATATTTGAAGTCTAAAATGTTTATTCCAATGCATTTTTTAAAGTTTGAGTATATCTTGTCTATATTGGTCTGATCCACAAGCATTTTGGAAACGTAGAACGCGCTTCGTTCCGCCCAGCAGGCTGAGCCTGCACGCTTTCAGGCAAATTTTAGTGATTTTCAACTTAACGTATACCGTGCATGATGTAAAGTTGGATTTACAAAATTTTCCGCCTGTATAGGCGGAAGTTTTTATGTAAATTCAGCTTTACTTAATGCACATTATACTTAGGCAAGAAATCACAAAGTAAAGCCTGTAGGCGTCAAGGCTCAGCCTTGGTTTTGTGTCCTCGTGGTTCTTGGGAAGATTTGCGTTTTTAAGAACAGTTTTCTTTATGTCGTCCACAGGGATATTTAAAACCGCACTTAAAAAGCCTTTCCGGACTTTATCATTATGCATTATTTCTTTGAAAGCGAAATCCACTTTCGGCGACATCATAAAATATTCCTGATTAGACTCTGACATAACGGCATACTCCTTTACAATTCTTCAATTATATTATAACACGCTCAACAAAAAATTGCAATAGATACATTTTTGAAAAAACCGCCTTTCGGCGGTTTTTTCAAAAATCATGCGTGCAGACTCAGTCTGCCTCTCAACTCTTAACTCTCAACTCTCAACTCTGTAATTACGCATTAGAACTTAGCCTTGGAGTCGTTTTCCTCAAAGATCTTATTAAGAACATCGTCCATGGGCATTGCACCGAGGTCGCCGTCCTTGCGCGAACGCAGGGAAAGCGTTCCGCTCTCGGCTTCCTTGTCGCCGACTATGAAGAAGTAGGGTATCTTTTCAAGCTGCGCCTGACGGATCTTGTAGCCGACTCCTTCTTTTCGGGAATCGATGGTGCAGCGTATTCCCCGCTTGTTCAGCTTATCATAGACCGTCTGACAGTAATCCGCCGCCCTGTCCGTAACAGGAAGTATACGCACCTGCTCGGGCGAAAGCCAAAGCGGAAGCGCGCCTGCGTAAGTTTCAATAAGATATGCAAGAGTACGTTCATAACAGCCGAGAGACGTTCTGTGAATGATATACGGATTTTTCTTCTTTCCGTCTACATCGGTGTACTCCATGCCGAATCTCTGGGCAAGCAGCATATCTATCTGAATGGTTACAAGAGTGTCCTCCTTGCCGTATACATTCTTGTACTGAATATCCAATTTCGGTCCGTAGAATGCAGCTTCGTCTATACCGATAGTATATTCCAGACCGATGTGATCGAGGATCTTTTTCATGACAGCCTGCGCTTCTTCCCACTGTTCGGCAGTGCCCTCGTACTTGTTCTTGGGATTTGCAGGATCCCACTGGGAGAAACGGAATGTGCATTTGTCAAGAAGCCCTACAGTGTCAAGACAGTATTTTGCAAGTTCCAGACAGCCGCGGAACTCTTCCTCAAGCTGTTCGGGACGGAGAATAAGATGTCCTTCGGAAATTGTGAACTGGCGCACGCGGATAAGTCCGTGCATTTCGCCGCTGTCCTCGTTGCGAAAAAGCGTGGAAGTTTCACCCAGACGCATAGGCAGATCCCTGTAGGAACGCGCCCTGTTCAGGAACACCTGATACTGGAACGGACAGGTCATGGGGCGGAGCGCGAAACATTCCTTGGTTTCGTCGTTGGGGTCGCCGAGAATGAACATTCCGTCAAGATAGTGATCCCAGTGTCCCGAAATTTTGTACAGTTCCCGCTTTGCCATGTACGGCGTTTTGGTGCGGACGTAGCCTTTTGAATCTTCCAGATCTTCAACCCAGCGCTGAAGTATCTGGATAACTTTTGCGCCCTTGGGCAGAAGTATAGGCAGTCCCTGTCCGATATAGTCGACAGTCGTAAAATATTCCAGTTCACGTCCCAGCTTGTTGTGATCCCGCTTCTTGGCTTCTTCAACGGCGGCGAGATGTGCTTCAAGTTCGCTTGCCTTGGGGAACGCCGTTCCATAAATTCTGGAAAGCTGTTTGCCCTTGGCGTCGCCGCGCCAGTATGCGCCGGTGCAGGCTGTAAGCTTGAATGCCTTTACAGCGGAAGTATTCATAAGGTGCGGACCTGCGCAAAGGTCGGTAAAATCTCCCTGCTTGTAGAAGCTTATATCTTCGCCCTTGCCTGCGTGTTCGCCGCAAAGCTCCACTTTGTAGGGTTCGTCCATCTTTTTCAGCATGGAGATCGCTTCATCGGGGGAAAGGTAATACTGTTCAATGTCGATGCCTTCCTTGACGATCTTCTTCATTTCAGCTTCGAGGGCGGCAAGATCCTCGGCGGTGAATGCCTTTTCCGTATCAAAATCATAGTAGAAACCATCGTCAATAGCAGGACCTATCGCAAGTTTAACGTCAGGGTAAAGCCTTTTCACCGCCTGCGCAAGAATGTGTGACGCGGTGTGTCGGAAAGTCTTTTTGCCCTCCTCGGAATCGAATGTCATAACTTCAAAGGTGCAGTCCTTGTCGATGACTGTGCGCAGATCTTTCACTGTACCGTCGATCTTCACGCAGCAGGCGGCTTTGTAAAGCCCCGCTCCTATGCCCTTTACCACCTCTGTGGCGGGCATGGAGCTTTCAATTTCACGGACAGAGCCGTCTTTAAGAGTAAGCTTGATCATGATAATTTCTCCTTTACATATAGTATTATTTCTTGTTTTTTTCAATGAAAATGGTTATGGTCAGGTCTTTTTTGCTATAGTTATATGATTTTGCGGAATAATCTATTGATTTTCCTTTTTTTCTTATACGTTTGAGGTATTTCTGCAAATCGCTTTTAATGAAATCCAAAGTTTCATCAAGTACCTTTTCGGAAGAACATTGAAAGTTTATACTGTATGTATCACCTTTTGCGGAAGCGGCTCCTTTTTTGATGATATTTTTAGCACTTTCAAGGCTGTCGGCATATTTTTTGTTTACTTTGTAGTATGTTATTGAGTTGTCATTTGCAGCCGGATATTTGAAAAGATTATCTTCTGTGTTGGCTTCATATTCAAAATGAGTGCTGCCTATATATTCATCGCTCACCATAAAAAAGATATGCTCTATCAATGATTTTTCATAATCACTGAGGTCGCTTTTTTCGTAAACCGGGTCGTCCCATGTAACGTCTATATTATACCATTTTTTGTTATAGTATACTTTGTTCCACATATGTCCGTAATTGCTGTCCTCACTTGTCATTCCGCTGACATTCGCAGACTTTATGCCGATCTTTGCGCATATATAGCTGAATGCCTTTGAATATCCTTCGCAGGCGGCTTGTTTCTTTGCCAACGCGCCATAAAGATCATTGCTGTACTTTGTTCTATCATTGTAATCAATTAATTTTACAAGCTCGTCATGAATTATACGGAGCTTTTTATAAGTGCTTTTTTCATCTTTGACTTTTTCAATGATATTATCTGCTTCCTCATCACAGGCAGACAACATTTTATCGTACTCTTTTTTGCTTGTATTGAATTCATATTCAAAATACGTGATTTTTCCGTTTACACTGCACCATGATGAACTTTTAATATTAAATGTAAGCGGATCATGATCGAATAGCAATTCTGTGATCTTATTCGCATCTTCTTCACTCAAGTCAAAGTTTATATCTGTCTTATTCTTATGATCAATAATATCCTGACGGATCAATTGGTAGGCTTTCTGCCCATTTGCAGACAGCTGCACATAAAAATAAGGATAGTCCGAAGTGCTTGCGGCTGATACGCTGTAAACGGCAGCATTTCCCATGTAAGTCGGAGTTACCGTAATTGCTGCAATTATACAGAGGATCACAGAAATAAATTTTTTGAACATAAAATTGCCCCTTTACAAATAGTATTATTTCCAAAAATCTATACAAATAAAAAGTCCCCTGATATTTCTATCAAGGGACGAATTTACTCGCGGTTCCACCCAAGTTTATATACGCTTTGTAAATTTTGCAAAATTTATAGCTTTGCGTATACATCTTTTGCGCTCGGTAACGGGAGCGAGACGCCGTTTATTGGACGGACTCAAAGGCGGTGTGCATGATACTGCGGAACGCTCCCCTCACAGCTTACGGGGAACTCTCTGTGAACCGTTTTTCGGGCTTTTACCCTGTATAATGCCTTCCTTATCAACGTTTTCATGATTTGATACATATTAAATATAGCACGAAAAAAATTTTTTGTCAATCGTCTTTTTTCACATATAAAAGGGGGATTTATTATTTAAAAGTGTCAAATTGTATAATTTTCCTTGACATTTGAAAGGATCTGTATTAAAATAAAAGAATGAATGCAATATATAAATATCGCGCTTGGAAATTTCTTCCGAGCCGTAAGAATAGATTGCTGTTCAATATTTTTCTTACTTCTATGGCTGAAATAGAAGGTTTTCATATATTTTTATTTATTAGGTGCAGATATTACCCGTCCCGAGTGATGGGCAGGCATACCGATAAATCGTTCCCGCAGTCATGGGAACAATACCGCCGCATGACAATTCTTTCCGGAATGGTCACGGCTTTTGCACGCCGCTGTATGGAATTTTTCGGAATATACGGCGCAGCGTCGGAATTTGTAAATTGAAAATCAGATATTTGAGCCTCCGAAGTATTATCTTATAAAGGAGGTAAACAGATTGGTCACAACGATCATAGTCGGAATAATCGCTTTTGTTGTGGGCGCGGGAATTTCCGGATTTATCCTGTTTAAAGTCGGAATAAACTACCGCAAGCAGCAGGCTGAATCCGCAATAGGTTCCGCCGAAAAGGAAGCCGAGCGCATTATCGAAGACGCCAAGAAAGAAGCCGAAAACAAAAAGAAGATCGCGCTGGTGGAAGCCAAGGACGAGATACACAAGAGCCGTTCCGAACTGGAAAAGGAGATCAAGGAACGCCGCAGCGATATGTCCCGTCAGGAAAGACGTATCCAGCAAAAAGAAGAAAATCTCGACAAGAAAAGCGACAACATCGAGAAGAAAGAGGAGCAGCTCCAGAAAAAGCTCAAACAGGTGGACGAAAAACTGGAAGATGCCGAGAAGATCAAAAAATCCCAGATGGAAATTCTGGAGAAAATTTCACAGTTTACCATGGATCAGGCAAAGGAACATCTGCTTTCCATGCTGGAAAGCGAGCTTGTCCACGAAAAAGCCGTAAAGATCCAGCAGTATGAGACACAGCTCAAGGACGAGTGCGAAGAAAAGGCTCGTAACCTTATTTCCCTTGCAATTTCAAAATGCTCCGCGGATCAGGTTTCCGAAACCGTTGTTTCGGTAGTTCCCCTGCCGAATGATGAGATGAAGGGTCGTATCATCGGTCGTGAAGGACGGAATATCCGCACTCTGGAAACACTTACCGGTGTTGATCTCATTATAGACGATACCCCCGAAGCGATCACCCTTTCCTGCTTCGATCAGGCAAGGCGCGAGGTCGCAAGGATCGCTCTGGAAAAACTTATTGCCGACGGACGTATCCACCCGTCGCGCATTGAAGAAATGGTCGACAAAGCCCGCCGCGAAGTTGAACACAAGATCAAGCAGGAGGGCGAACGCGCCGTTCTGGAAACCAATGTTCACGGTCTGAACCACGAACTTGTCCGCCTTATCGGACGGCTCTATTATCGTACATCTTACCGCCAGAACGTGCTGAAACATTCCATTGAAGTTGCACACCTTGCGGGAATAATGGCTTCCGAACTGGGCGTTGACGCGAACCTTGCCCGCAGAGCGGGACTTCTCCACGATATAGGAAAGGCGCTCAGCTACGAGATAGAAGGTTCACACGTTCAGATAGGCGTTGACGTCTGCCGCAAATACAAGGAAAATCCCGATGTTATCCACGCTATCGAAGCCCACCACGGCGATGTTGAACCGAAAACGGTCATTGCCTCACTGGTTCAGGCGGCGGACGCTATCTCGGCGGCAAGACCCGGCGCAAGAAGCGAAAATTACGAAAACTATATCAAGCGTTTGCAGAAACTTGAAGAAATTTGCGAGTCCTACGAAGGCGTTGAAAAGTCATATGCCATTCAGGCGGGACGTGAAGTCCGCATAATGGTTCTCCCCGAAAAGATCAATGACGAGAGAATGGCTATTGTTGCCCGCGAGATCGCGCAGCGCATTGAAAATGAAATGGATTACCCCGGACAGATCAAGATAAATCTTATAAGAGAAAGCCGCGCGGTGGAATACGCCAAGTAATTCTCTTGCGAAAAATTTCCCCGTGTTCACACACGGGGATCTTTATTTTGGAGGTAAAAAATGCCAAAGACTATATTCGGAACATCGGAAAAGTCTAATTTCATACTGAATATGAATAAGTCCACCGTGGAAAAATGGAAAAACGGTCTGCTTTACGGCAGCATCATCATACTGCTCATAGGCGGAATGGTCATAACACTTTTAGAAAAAGCCAACGCGTTTATGGGATCGTTCCTGTATGTGGCAGGATTTTCCTGCATACTTTTCTATATCGTCCTGCTGTTAAGAAAGGATATAAAGTTCAAAGACACGCCTGCTGCGTTCCTGATAGCGGCACTGGCGGTGCTGGCGGCGGCTTCTTATTATAAAGTTGTGCTGACGGACGGCAATTCCGCCCACACCTCAACGGCACTTTTGGGTGAAACGGGCAGATATGAAGGGCTTCTTGCGCTTTTGGCGTATTTCGGCATATTCCTGCTTGCCGCTTGTGTTACAAAGCGGGAAACGGTGAAAAAACTGTTCATGCTGCTTATGGGCGCGGGAATAGTTCAGGCTGCGTTTGCGGTAATGCAGCACATTCCTTGGGGATTCCCGTCAAATTTCAGGAAACTTCCGTCCATACTGCTGTTAAAAAACGTACATCTTGCAAGCGGATTATCTGACAGTCCCATATTTTACGGAACATTCCTGACTATAGTCAGCGGCATTGCAATTGCGGGAGCGGTCTGGGAGAAAAATGCAAAGACCGCACGTTTTTACGGTGCAGCAGTGGTATTATTCTTCCTGACGGGACTTTTCACATCATCTGTGATACCGCTTATCGGCATAGGCGCGGACATAATTATAATAACTGTTTTGACCGTAATAAAACGCAAAAGCGTTAAATTTACCGAGGGAATATTGAAAACTCCCCTGCGCCGTTTGGGAATAGTCGTTTCGATTATACTGGCAGTATTCGGGATAGTATCATTAACTCAAGGTATATATTTGCGGGACAAAGCAATAGCATATACGGACGCATTCAACAGGCTTTTCATTGTAGCGTCGCCGTCACCGATAAATGAAGAAAGTCTCTGGGAAATTGGTGCGGAACGGAGCATTGAAATAATAAAGGACGAACCCATTCTGGGAGTTGGTCCCGATCTTATGGCAACCTACCAATTAGAGCGTGAGGAACTGCGGGTAGACAGCATTGACAGGAGTTACAACGAGTATCTGTACACGGCAGCGACCCGCGGTCTGCCGTCACTGATAGCATATGCTGCGTTGCTTATAATGACAATAGTACATCTGTGCAAAAGAATGAAAGGCTCGGACGATTGGTACGTATTTGCATTGTTTGCGGCGATACTCGGATATGCGGTACAGGCATTTTTCAGTGCAAGCGCCGTCACAGCTGCGCCGTTTTTCTGGCTGATAATGGGGCTTGCCTACTCTGATAATTCTTAATGCTTAATTCGTAATGCGTAATTAAAGAGTTGAGAGGCAGGCTGAAGCCTGCCTCTCAACTCTATTTTCGTGGTTTTATATTAAAGATTTTCTTTATATCATCATCGGATAAACCAAACGCTTTCATTTTGTCAGATATTTCGTTATCTCTTTCTGCTCTGCCTTCTGCTCTGCCTTCTGCTCTGCCGGTTTGAATAGCTTCCTCAAGTTCGGACGCTTTGTCGTGCATGGCTTTTTCACGCATACGGGCAAGCTCTTTTAATTTTTCATTATTATTCATATTATAAAGATCATCTATAGCTCTGTCTAACGCTGACATTTCGGCTGTTCTCAACATCTCAAATTCCTCCTTCTTGGTGGATCTGATAAATTGTAACCACAAGTTTTTTCTGTCGTTCTTATCTATTCCATCTTTTACCTTCTTCAATTCAAAGAAATGTATCTGCATTTTGTCGGAAAGTTTTTTATTGTGTTCAACGTCCCACACGGAAAATTCGGAGTGAACATCTTCATGTTCCCCGAAAAGTACGAAATCCAATATATTTATTGATATGCAGGGACACAGCTTGCTATACGGTTCTCCCTCTTCAAGCTGCGAAGAATAGAGTTTCGACCAATAGAGAAGCGTCCTGTCGGGATAATATTTTTCCGCACGCACCTGCATTTCAATATTCACAAGCTGATCGCCTATATCAAGATTCAGATCAAGCCTGTAATATTTTTCATTGATACTTGTCGGCTCGATCTCGGGATTCTTTATGCGTATATTATGCATTTTCTCCTCGGGAATGTCGAGCATATCCGAAAGAAAAGCTTTTAAAATATCCTTGTTATTTTCGTTTCCGAAAAGCATTTTGAAAACTATGTCAAGTTTCGGAGATAACATTGTTTCGTCCTTTGCCACTTAAACCGCCTCTTTTCAATTATATTATAACACGTTCAAATTAAAATTGCAATACCAAAATCCCCGCCGAAGGCGGGGGCAGACTGAGTCTGCACGCATTCAGGCAAGGCTGTAGCCTTGACCCTTACAGGCAAAGTTTTGTGATTTTCCGCTTAACGTATATCGTGCATGACACAAAGTGCAGTCTACAAACAAAAATCCCGTCCATTATAACATGAACGGGATTTTTTATTTTCAGATTGTGCTTTGCTTTGCCACACATTATACTTAGGAAGTGGATCACAAAACTTTGCCTGAATAAGCCCGCGGGGGCTCCCCCGCTTACATACCGGTGAGACCGGAACGTGCAATACCTTCTGTGAAGTTCTTCTGCAAGCAGATGTACAGAATGAGTATCGGCAGAATGGAGATCAGACAGCCTGATTCCATCCATACTATAAGCTCACGGACGTTTACCGCGCTTGCATCGTTACCGAAGATAATTCTTGTCAGGTTACCGTCAAGGTTCTTCAGCATAAGTGCAATTGTCTTGTTCTCGGTGAAGAACGATGTACTTACATAGTAATCGTTCCAGTACCATACTATCGAGAACAGGAAAACTGTCAGGAATGTTGAACCTGCGTTAGGAACCATTACTCTTACAAATGTTGTGAGAGGAGAGCAGCCGTCCAGTGCAGCGGCGTCCTCAAGTTCCTTAGGAAGTCCGCGGAAGGACTGTCTGAACAGGAATATGAACAGACCTGATCTTAGACCGTTTGCCGTCAGCGCAGGAAGATACATCGTAACAGCAGTGTTTATGAAGTTGATGTAATTTCCTGTGATCGCATGGTAAATTCCCAGCGGGTTGAAGTAACGGAAGAACATATACTGAGGGATAAGTATGATCTGCGGAGGTACGATTATCATCATAATTACTATGAAGAAGAACAGGCTCTTGCCTTTGAAATTGTAACGCGCAAATCCGTATCCCGTTATTGCACAGGTAACTACCTGTATCAGCGAACAGCCTATGTTCAGCACCATTGTATTTCCGAGAGTATGCCAGAAATCCATTGCCTTGATGGCGTCCTTGATGTTGGACATTGTGAAAGTTTTCGGGATCCACATTACCGTGGGGTCGTTCATGTCCGATCTCGGACGTACAGCCGCGGAGATCATGAACAGCAGAGGATAAAGGATAATGAAGCAAAGTCCGAAAACTATTATAGCTCTGAACACGGGCCATACAGCGTCCATGACCTGCTTTCTTCTGAGGTAACTCTGTTCCTCGGGAGAAAGGCACTCCATTCTCTTTTTGAAACGCTCTCTGCGTTCCTTGCGGGACATCTTTGGTTCCTTGGGCGGCTTCTCGGCTTTATGCTTTGCAAGGAAGTCGGAAACAGGATTTTTCTTTACCATTGTATCAGCCATTTTTCCGCCCTCCTTAATCATCATACCATACGAGCTTGTTCATTATCGCGAAGATAATTCCCAGAGCCACAAGGATTATTCCGAAATAGCTCCACGCCATAGCTGCGGAGTAACCGTATTTCCATTCTGTCTGAACGCTGAGTATACGCTCCATAACTTGGTTGGTGGGGTCTGTGAATGCGTCTATTACAGTGTAGACAATGTTTACAAGGATCATGGGGGAGATGTAGGGGAGAGTGATCTTCCAGAAGAATTCCCATGAAGTTGCACCCTCGATAGCCGCGGCTTCTTTTGCGGAAGCGGGGATACCTTGCAGCGCGGAAAGGAATACGATTATCTGGATACCGCATTTCCAAACCAGATTCAGGATATCCGATGTGATGCTTGTCAGAAGTTCTGTAAATTTATCGCCGAATCCGTAAATTCCTATAAACTCCAACAGCTGATCGACCATGTCCGCTTCAAACATTGTTGAGAACTGTTCAGCACTGTTGTTGCCGCCTGTTTCGAGGTCGCCTGTGATGATGGCGTAAACAGGACCTGTTGCAATGATTACCGGCAGGAAGAATACCGCTCTTGCAAATGTTCTTCCGCGGAATTTCTGATTGATAACGATGGCAACGAAAAGCGAGAACACAACGATTATAGGAAGGTTCAGCGCCATGTCGCCGAGGGATTCCACAAGGTACTGCCTGAAGTTAGGGTCTGTCATGAATGCGTTTTTGTAGTTAAGGAAAACATTTGCGTCACCGGTCTTGTTGTCTACAAGCTGAGTTACCGCAAGGTATCCTGTTTCAGGGGTAACATTGTGGAACGAGTAGTAGAAGGATTTAAACAGCGGTACGATAAAGAACATCAGCGCGCCGATAAACCAGAGGGCAATAAAACCGTAGCCGTAAAGACCTTTTTTCTTTTCGTAGGACATATGAAGTCTTTTCATCAGCCGATTACCTCCTCTCCGACATAGTCGTACATACTGATGACTTTGCCGTTATTTGTAACTGTTTTATCCTTGAGATTCACAACCGTTTTTGATCCGTTGGTATAAACGGTCTCTATCTCATCTTCGGACAGAATGTTGTATTCCGCGATCTCCACGCCTGCAACGCCTTCAAGTGCATCTTTCATGAACTTGTAGCAGCCTGCTGCATCTTCTACCCAGTACTGATAATCCGCATAGTAGAGAACATCGTACTTGGTATCTTTCAGCTCGTTTGCTTCCTCGGCAATGAAGTCAAAGTGGAGATTTGAGCCGCTTGCAACAGCTCTGAGAACCAGATCCGATACCTGCGCATCGCCGTTCACCGCTGTGGTGGAAACAGGTTTCAGACCGCTCATTACTATCTGATAGAAAGGTATTTCGGTATCAAATACGTCATATTTGCTGGAACTGAGCGGAACGTCCGAAATATGATCGGTGTATTTGAGAACGTAAGCGTTTGCGCCGTCTGCAAGTATCGAAGGAACAGAAGCTTTGAGATTTTCCATATAACCCTGAAGGTTATTCTTGAACATCTCTCTTGAAACGGAATTTCTTCCGTAATCGCCGTAAATAACGGTGGACGCGCTTCCGACTGAGATATTGCTTATTCCCGCCTTGCTGTAGCTGCTTGCAAGGTTCTTGAACATCTTTTCATATGCTTTCGGGCTCAACAGCGACATTGCGTCATAGTATTTGTTTTCAACGCCGTGGGCAAGATCGTAGATTATCTGCCTTGAATAAGCGTTTGAAACTCTTATGGACGTGTCGGTCATTGTGAAATAACCGCCGCCGCTCTTGAATGTGAGATTATCCACAGCAGGATAGATCTTTATGTTGTTTGAAGCCGCATAGTTCATCAGCGCGTTGAAATCGCTCTTACCGCCGAGGATCGAAGCGGGCTTTGCCTTGTCGGCGACTTTTTCCTTGATGTCTGCGGTGGTCCATTGATTGTACTGAACTACAATGTTGTCAACTCCGCCTGACTTGAGCTGTTCAAGGATCATCTGCGCATCTTCAAAAGAAGTTGTCTTGTGCTGCAATGTAACGGGGAAACCGAGGATAGGTTCGGTTTTCATAGTTCCGCCGTAGAAATCCACATACAGCGAGCCGTCTGCAACTGCATCGGACTTTGTAACGCCCTGAGATGTTGTAAGATAGTCCCTGTAGCTGTTTGCAATGTCCACATAGTCCACTGCCGAGCCGTCGTCATTTGAAACGGGGTAATATCTTACTTCAATTTCGGGAACGAGTATTCCGCGCTTCTCGAAAACTTTCAGCGGGTTTGCGTCGCCGCCCATGAGGAATTCGTCGTTAGTTCTTATTTCAAAGTCGAAGTAGCAGGAATTGTAGCTCGTATTTTTCTGTCCTGCAACGTATGCGTTTATTGTTGCGCAGGTGTCGCCCTTGTCTGCAACTACCATCATTCCGCTGTTTCCCTTGACGATACCGTACATAGGCAGGTAAACGTTGCGTCCGGTAGTGGGCTTGGTGGTCTTTACCGCCGTGATGTCGTTTCCGTAAACTTTACCCTGATAAACTCTGTAGCCTGCTTTGTTGTTGTTGAAGTTTATCAGCGCGCCGCTTCCGTCAGGAATAACGAAGTAGCCTTCCTCCTCCATTTCAGCCGCGCCGAAAGTTGACATAAGCGCGATCTCGGTAACGATCCTGTCGCTGTTCTTCTCCTGTATCTGAGAAGTGTCGATGTTTACGCCGAGGTAGTTATCGTTGAGGGTATATGTAACAGGAATAACTATCTCCGCTTCATCGAAATCGTAAACTATGGAAACTCCGTCGGAAGTAACTGTCATTTCCGCGTTGCTTCTCATCTTGCTCTGATTGGTGGTAGTACGTCTCTTGGAGGGTTCGGCGTAGACCATAGTCATTCCCGAACGAAGCTCCTGCTTCTGAGCGGCTTTACCCGCGGAAGCGTCGGCGTTGATAGGATTTGACCACCATATCTTGCCTGTCTTCTTGTCGACAAGTGCTGTAGTGATGTCCTTGTCATTGTAATACAAGGCTAAGTTTGTGTTTTCCACTGCAAGCTTCATGTCCGCCATTGCCTGCTCATCGGTAAGGAGAGGTTCGTCCTCGTCCATAGCGTAGTCGTCTTCGGAGATCGCCTCGCCGCCGTCGTCAGAAGAGGAAGTATCTTCCGAAGCAGCGCCTTCATCATCGGAATTTGCAGAGAAAGCGCAGAGCGGGATCATCATAGCCATACAGCAGATACAAGCTAAAAGCCTTTTCATCTTTTTATGCATTCGTTATTTCACCACTTTTCGTTTTTAGTATTAAACTCTGAATCGGTATGAAAGCTCCGTGTAGATCGAGAATATGAATATCAACACCTGCTGGAACAGTGTCAGCAGCAGTACCAGAAGGAACAGCATAGCTATCATAGCCACGATGGTAAGGAGCATAAGCGCGATCGTCTTTCCGAAGCTGAACTGGTGTACCGCCTTTATTCCCGAGATAAGGAGAACGAAGGTCCAGCACAGTCCGATGATCTCCACTGCCTGAATGAAAACGTATTCGTCCTTTATCAGGAAGTGTGACATTACCGTACCGATAAGGTATGCCGCAACAAACGGTATAAGCGCGTAAGCGGAATTTATGAAGATGTTCTTCATGCTTCCCTCACCGTCAAACAGCGTACACATTGCCCAGTTTGCGACTACCCACGTTCCGAAGAGTATGAAGCTCTTGAATATGTACGGAACAATGTTGAACATTTTGTCATAATCCGAGTAATACTGAAAACCGTAAAGTCTTTCGTAAGCTATCTGCTGGAAGAACAGCAGCACCACAACTACAAGTGCGATCTTCATTGAACCTGCTTTCTTCCAACGCAGATCCTCAAATCCTTCAAATGGGTGCATAACAACGTGCTTAACGAATTGTCCTCTTGTCAGATCAAGCATATCACACACCCGCCTTTCTGTTCTTTTCCCATGGATATACTATCTTTCCGCGCTTGCGGAGCTGCTTGTATACTATTATCAGGATCACAAGAACTACGATCACCGCAAGGCATTTCATGTAATTTGCTTTCAGCCAGTCATCACGGTAGCCTTCAAATGCTCTGTTGTATCTGTCACGGCTTATGGATATTTTGAAATATTTCATAGCGTCTTTGTACTGATACTTATTATACAGTGCATTTCCGATACCGATATAGGCTCTTCTGTAGTTTCCGTCGTATTTCAGAACATTCTGCCACGGCTCGAGGGATTCCTCATAAAGACCGTCATTATAGAGGTTTGCAGCATCTGTAACGATCTCGCCGAAAACCGTTCTGGTGAATATCGTAATGTTATTCTTTCTTGAATCGAGAACGTAGATATGATTGTCGTGACTTTCGATAGCCGCCGCCGACTGGAACAGTCCCAGCTGATAGCCCTTGCCGCCCATTATGAACAGCAGCCAGCATTCCTTGTCGTACTGGAAAATACGTCCGTGCTCAAAGTCCAGAATGTTCAGTTCGCCGTTAGGACCGAGATCGATGTCGGTAAGACTGGAATTCTTGGAGTAGATCGAGTAGTACGCGGGCGGGTTGTCACCGAACTTCATGTCAGCCGCGCCGAGGGAGTCAAGAATGTTGTCGCCTCTCGGATTCAGCTTTTTAACAAGGTCGGTGGAAGTTTCCTGAGAATCGGTAACGGTGAAGATAAATCCGTCATCGTCAATATCGAAGTTGGTAAAGCCCACAGGAGTCTGTTTTGCGGAACGGCTTCTCTGCTCCTCGGTGGAGATCAGGTTCCAGAAAGCGTTTGCAAGGACTTCCGCAGTCTGTTCAACTCTGTTTGCGCCGTAGAATCCGAGAAATTCTCCGTCGGCGTTGAACATTACCGCACCTTTGTTGACGGATTTTACAACTACATAAACATTTCCCGCCTTATCCACAAGCACCTTGCTTGGCTTGTAGGTAAGTCCCTGATCGTAAAGCTCGTTTTCGGGCTTCGTGAAGATCCTGTCAACGTTTCCCACGGTGTCGCTTTTGAGAACGCGGTCATTTTCAGTATCGCATATGTAGATGTTTCCGGTGTACTGGTCAACGTAAATGCCTGTAGGACTTTTCAGGGTAAGTGTTTCGCCGTTGTAGTGGAATTCTGTCATTTCCCTTATGAAGTTGAAATCAAGGTCGGTTATTACAATTCTGTTGTTGCCCCTGTCCGCTATGTACATAAGGTTATCATGTGAAATGAACAGGTCGGCGGGTTCGTAGAAATTTCCGCAGCCTATCATTTCGCCGTCAACATATTTTTCGGCGGTGTAACCTGCCTGTGAAGCGACGGCATCGCCCCATCTGTCGTAGCTGTAGGGGTCATATGTTTCCAGCGCGGAAGCGTTCACGGCAATTGCCGAAACGGTCAGTGCCGCAGCTGAAACCAAAGACAGAAGCTTTTTCAAGCCTGACATATTATCCCTCCAATCAATAAATCAATCTTTCATACCTGCATGAGCCATTGTTTCCATAACGTTGCTCTGCGCGGCAATGAAAATAGCCAGCGGCGGGATCATCAGAACTACAGCCGAAGCGGCGATCGCGCCTTGTCTCGCGATACCTGCGGCAGCGATCTGCTGAACCACGGTAGGAATTGTTTTCAGTGCTTCATCGTATACGAGAGAACCGCCGTTTGAGTTCCAAGCCGCCTGGAACTGGAAGATGATAATTGTCATAAGAGCAGGTTTCGAGTTGGGCATTACGATACCCCAACAGATACGCATAAGACCTGCGCCGTCCACCTTAGCAGCTTCTATCATAGCATCGGGGATCTGTCCGATACTCTGTATCATCAGGTAAAGACCCATTGACGAAGCGATAAGCGGAAGTATCAGCGCGGAGTATGTGTTTATCATACCTAACTTTGCCATTACCATGTACTGCATGATGTAAGTTACCTGACTGGTGAACAGCAGGGAGATAACTACTATCTTGTTGATGAGCTTTGCGCCGGGGAATCTGCACTTGGCGAGGATAAATCCTGCCATGCAGGCGAACACAACGTGGAGAACTGTTGCAACTACCGTTACGAAGATACTGTTGAATACGTTTCTTGAGAAAGGCACCCACGAGTTATTTGCAACGATGAACAGATCCTTGAAGTTGTCCGTCGTAGGATCCATCGCATAAAGACGCGGAGGCATGATGAAAATTTCATTTACCGGTTTAAGCGATGTAACTATCGCGATGTAGATAGGCAGCAGCATGAAGGAACCGAGAAGCAGCAGAACTATGAAAATTCCTATATCGTTAGTCCAGCTTTTGCCGACCTGCTTGTTGGTACCTTTGGAACGCTCCATTTTGCGGTGTTCCTTTTCGCGCCTTTTTCTCAGGGCTTCAAGGGCGGCGGCGTTTTCAGCCTCCTGCTGAGCCTTGATCTGAGAGGGTTTCATTTCTTTTTTAGCCATTTGTGATCCTCACCTCATTTCTCAGTTCATATACTTGCCGAGTATCTTTGAAATGATGTTGTTGCATATCAGCATTGCAAGGAACAGCACGAAGCATATTGCCGAAGAATAACCCATTTCATAGCGTATCCAGCCGTAGTCGAATGCGTGAGTCATAATGGTGTGCGCTTTATAGTCGGTAGAGGGGAATCCTGCAAGGCTTCTTCCTACCATATCAACTGTGAAGGAGGAAACGATCTGCATTACAGCCGCGAACATCAGCTGAGGTCCCATTGAAGGGATAGTTATGTAGATGAGTTCCTGCCATCTGTTGCTGATACCTTCGATCGCGCCCGCTTCATACATGGACTTGTCGATGCCCTGGAAGCCCGCGCGCATTGCAAGGAAGCCTGCGCCCATGGATACCCACAGCTGTACTATAATAACGCAGGTGAGAACATAGTTTCCGTCGGTGAGCCACTGGATAGCCGCACTGGTAATGCCCAGTTCGTTAAGCAGTGCATTCAGATAGCCGTATGAGTCGCCCGAGAAGATGAGCTGCCATACGAAGTAGATATTTCCCGCCATGGAAGGCGCGTAGAATATCAGCGTAAAAATTGTTTTCAGCACCGGGTGAAGTTCGTTTATGAGCCATGCGAGCATGAAGCTGAGAGCATAGCTGAGAGGACCGGTGAAGATAGCGAAGATAAGAGTCGTTCTGATAGAACCGATAAATACATCGTCCTCTAAGAACATTGTGTAGAAGTTCTGGAATCCCACGAATTTAGGCGGGAAGTGTGCCATATCAAAGTCGGTAAATCCTATAGGGAGCGCCATTACAACGGGAATTACAGTGAACACGAAGAAGAATATCATAAACGGGAACAGCATAAAATAGCAGACCTTGTTGCGCTTCATTTCGTGCCATGTATAGCTCCATCTTTCCTTAAAGGACATCTTCCGCTCATTGGGCAGCAAAATTTCCTTTTTTTGTGTTTCAGCAGCCAAAGGTTGACCCTCCATTCTTATTCATCTTTATCATCGAGTCCGAGATTTTCTCTCTTTCTCGTGATCTCTCTGTTGATGTCGATATTGTACCAGCGGAGAGTTTCGCGGGCGTTTTCCTTATCGTTTACAACAGATCTGAAAGCGTTCATTATGCTTCGTGTTACAACGTAAGCGGAAGGAATGATCGGTATTTCTTCAAGCTGATTCATCTGGAAGAGGATCTTTTCAAGGTCTTTGTTTGACCAGTTGAGTTCTTTCAGAGCATCAATGTTTGCGCTGTCGAAACGTCCCATCGGTCCCATAACGCCTTCTATGTTCTGACCGTATTCTATCATTGTGTCAGTCTCGGTGAACCATTCGATGAAATCCCATGCGGCGTCGGGGTTGGAGCAGCTTGTAAGGATAACTGCGCCCGAACCGTTGGAGTTGGCGGCGTGGGAGACTGTTCCGTCCTCGCGGAGCGTTCCGGGAACCGCGCAGAAATCCCACAGTCCCTTGATCTCGGGAGCCGCAACGTTGAGCTGATTGTAGAATGTGCAGTAGTTCTGGATAACTATAGGTGCTTCGCCTGTTCTGAAACGCGTAAACGCATCGTAAGTCTGATCGAATTTATAGATGTTATAGAAATCCGTCCAGGTAGCGAATGCGTCTACCGCTGCCTGAGAGTCGAAGTTGGTAGCTGTCTGTTCGTCATTATAATAGTTAGTGCCGGATTGCAGCATCAGCATTGCGAAGGTGTGTCCCGCTTCTGTTGCAGGGGAAACGGAGTTACCGCCTGAAACGATGGTCGGAAGTATCAGACCGGGCTGCATATATTTTCTCTGGATAGCGGGGAGCATATCAATAAGATCGTCCCAGGTCTCGGGCGGTTCGGAAATTCCCACCTGAGCAAGCATATCCTTGCGGTAGAACATCATCGGGAAGCTTCTGTTCAGCGGTATCGCATAGACCTTATTGTCAAACGTATAAGGCACTGTTGCATTATCCTGAAAACGTGAAACTACCTCGTCATATCCCGGGAAATCATTAAGCGGGAGTATCAGATCACGGACTGCAAGGTTTACGGGGAATTCGCCGCCCACAAACAGTGCAACGTCAGGACCTTTGCCCGCAAGAACGGCTTCCATGATAGCGCCCTGTACAAGGTTTATAGAAGCCTGTACATTGTGGTTGGGGTTATAGTCCGCATCGGTCATCTGCTTGATAACTGTCGCCTGATCACGCGCAAGGGATACCCATACGTTGATAGAATCTCCCGTTGTGTCGGAAAGTACTGTGTAATCCTCAAAGAAGGAGTTTATAAAGCCCTTGAAGCTGAAAGCAATGCTCTTGCCGAATTTCTCCTTGACGGAAGTGAATTCTCCGTCTGCGGGGGTAAGTTCGATAAAGTCTATTTCCAGCGGCTGTTCACGGTACTGTCTCATCCATGAAGAAACCGAGTTTACATTATCCTTGATGGAGTTGTTTGAGATCATATCGGGGATCTTGATAGGACGTTTCGCGCCGTTTTCAAGCACTGTAGCAAGTCTTTCCAGAGCGGCAGCTTCAGTACCTTTCTGATTTGCAAGAGCCTCGATCTTTTCTTCCTCTGCAAGGAGTTCATTTGCAAGGATCGTGAACGTATCCACCAGTTCGGGGATCTCCCTGTGAACGTAATAGTCTGTATATTTATCGGGAGAAGGACCTGTTATCATCAGTATCTGCATATAATACTGGTTGGCGGTATACACGATGCTGTCAAGGCGGCGCATGGACTCGCCTATCTCGCCCGGGATAACCTCCAGAGCAAGTTCATGCTTTCCTGCGTCAAGATAAACATAGACGGGATCGCCGTTATCATCTGTGGGAACGACCATGATCCAGTCGTCGTAGTAGTAGAATTTGATCTGAGAAAGTTTATCGTTGGGGACTTTTCCGTCAATGTAGAGGCGTCTGTTGGTATAAAGACCTCTCAGCTCGTTCTGACGGGCTTTTATACCTATCTTATAATATCCCGCTGTTTCAACGTTCATTTCCCATGTGATGGTCTGACCGGCAGTATCCCATGTGCCGTCTCCCACGGTATTATAGCGCTGTTTTGAAGGGTGGGAGGGTTCGGTGAGGTAAGAACCTCTGTCATATGTAGGGAACAGGGTCTGGGAATTTGTATAGCTGTAAAGTTCGCCCTGAAGTCTTATGGGAGCTGCGCCTGCATTTTTTGCAAGGTCGGCATCGGAAGGCTTCACATACGCGTCGTAATCGCCTGTGTTGCAGAGTTTTATATACTCGATAGCAACGGACGCACGCTCGGATTCCAGTGAAATGGTATGAGTACCTGCTTCAAGGTTGAAATAGAGCGGCTCGTTGAACAGACCGTCAACGTCGTATGCCATTGAAGTTACCCATCTCGGAGCCTGCACCTGCGGAGGACGCACTTCGTTGTCCTTGGAATCGGTAGTGATAGGATAAGCGCCGGTCCAGATATGGGGCATAGTCACACGCGTTGCCGTATCATAAGGCGAAACTCCGTCCAGCAGCACGGAAACTTCTGTAGTAGTTGCTCCGCCGGCTATAGGGAAGTAGCTGATCTCCATCTGATAAGCGCCCGATTCGGGAACATCAACGGTAAAGTCGATCCTTCCCTCTTCGTTCGACCATACAACGACATTGTCCTTGCCTTCATAGGAAGTCAGTTCCGCTTCCGCCACATCGTCCTTGCCTGCATATGTAAGCAAGGCCTCTGCTTTCGGACGGGGAACATCTTCGATCTCGTCGTAATAGTCGCTGTAAGTTTTCTGTTTGGTAAACAGTGTTGTGTCAGCCGAAGAAGTTTCCGCAGCGGTATCGGCAGCGGGAGGGCTGTCCTCGGCGGCGGCGGGGAATGCGGAAAGCGTAGGAACGCACATCAGCACCGCAATTGCCGCTGATAAAATTCTGGTAAGATTCGTTTTCCTTGACAACAGATAGACCACCTTTCATATAGCCTTTCGGAAAAGCGGGCGGGGGAACAGCGAACCCGCACACAGTTCCGTGTAAATTTTATGTCAATTAAACAAAAAATACATTAAAGACTGAAAAAAATTATAGGGTTACACAATTATTATATCAATTTGCCTAACAGTTGTCAAGCATTTATCTGAAATTTTGTTTAAAAAGATAAAATTTTTTGCACACGCAAAAAAGCCGCCCTGCGGCGGCTTGGCAAAACAATGAAATTATCGGTCGGGAAATTTAACGGCGACTGTTTTATCATATTGGCTGCTGTATATCAGAGTGTTTTTGTAAAATATCCCCGCGCCGCTGTAACTTGCCCCTTCTTTTGGAAGTTCGCATTCCGCGGAAATTTCCTTTGTGTCTGTGTCGATCTTATAAATGTAAAGATCGTTTGCGCTTTCGCATATCGCGGCAATGTAGTCTCACTTTCGGATACTTATGTAACAGTATCGGCAATTCCCGCTTCGGGATCGTATCCGTCCTCAAATCCTTTTATAATAGTATCGCGGGTAGTAAGTGCTTCCGTTTCGGATATTTCGGTCTCTGTCGCGGAAGTGTCCGTCACCGTATCTGCTGTTCCCGAATTGCAGGCGGAAAGCATTGCCGCGCACAAGGCGATCAATACGGCGGTTTTGCGTTTCATACAGATTCCCCCAAAAATTTTTCTTAATTATATCATCAAAAAATATCATTGTCAATTATCTCCCTGCATTTGTAACCGAACTGTAATTTGTTGATGTATTTAATTCCCTACGGCATTTTAATGAGTTAAAAATTATTTAATAATTACTTTTTCGATAATCTGAATTAAATATCCCTGTGTGCGTGTCTTGTAACATGGCAGCCGATGTTCACCGCCACGGGGAGTCCCGCAATGTGAGTCGGAGCCTGTTCTATTCCCACCGAAAGCGCGGTGACCGTTCCGCCGAAACCCTGCGGACCTATTCCCAAGCGGTTTATCTTTTGGAGAATGTTCTCTTCCATGTTCCTGTATAATTCTTTCGGATTCTTTTCCGCAACGTCACGGCAAAGCGCTTTTTTTGCCAGATAGGCGCAGTATTCAAAATCCCCGCCTATCCCCACGCCTATGACCATTGGCGGACAGGGATTGCTCCCCGCCTTTGAAGCCGTTTTAACAACGAAATTCTCAATGTCCTCCACTGTTGCCGACGGTGTAAACATCTTCATTGCCGACATATTTTCGCTTCCGAAGCCTTTCGGGCAGACGGATATAGACACCTTGTCCCCGTCAACAATGCGGGTATGTATTACCGCAGGAGTGTTATCCCCCGTGTTGACGCGCTCTATGGGGTCGGAAACTATTGAGCAGCGGAGATACCCTTCCGTATATCCCCGTGAAACGCCCTTATTTACCGCTTCATAAAGAGAACCGCCCGTAAAATGCACTTCCTGCCCGATGTCAAGGAAGATGACCGCCATGCCTGTGTCCTGACAGACCGCAAGTTCCTCCTGCTTGGCAGCTTCAATGTTCCGAACCAAGTCGGAAAGAACTTCCTTTCCCACGGGAGACTTCTCCTTTTGTATTGCACAGCCTATGCAGTCCGCCAGCGACTGCGGCAGGAAACGATTTGCCTGTATGCAAAGATCCCTTACCGCATTTTCGATCTCCGACACATTTATTTCACGAATACTCATAACGTTTTTCCTTTCGCCCATACTGTTTTCCCGTTTATGAAAGTCATTTTAACGTCCGTCATAATATCAAACGGATCTCCGTCCGCAAGGAACATATCCCCGTCCATGCCTGTGGCGATCTCCCCTACCCTGTCGGAAATTCCTGCAATTTCAGCAGCTCGGGAAGTTATCCCCCGCATTGCTTCCGCTTTGGGAAGTCCTGCTTTTGCGCAGTAAGCCGCGCTTGCGGGAAGATACTGTATAGGCACTTCGGGGTGATCGGTGCAGATGGCAACTTTCACGCCATTATTAAATAGTATAGCCGCGTTTTCAAGGGTCTGCCCCGAAAGTTCGGGTTTGCCCCTGTCGCAGATCACAGGTCCCACAACGGCGGAAGCGTTTTTTTCGCCGAGGATCTCCGCGGCAATGTGTCCTTCCGTGCAGTGGATAAGCACATAGTCAAGGGCAAATTCCTCCGCTATCCGCACGGCTGTGAGAATATCGTCCGCGCGGTGACAGTGGAAATGCGCTTTCAGTTCGTTTTTCAGCAGCGGGATAAGTGCTTCCGACTTCATGTCAAATTCGGGGAGCGAGTCGCCGTTTTCAAGCGCGTCCGACTTGTCTTTCATATATCTCTGAGCTTTGAAAAGTGCTTCGCGGATAAGTGCGGCAGTTGCCATTCTTGTGATGGGCGCGGCGTCACGTTCGGAAAATGTTGACTTGGGATTTTCGCCGAGGGCAAACTTTATCCCAACGCGCTTAATAAGCATTTCATCGGGGGAACGCCCCGCAGTTTTTACGGCAATAAGATCGCCGCCGATGGGATTTGTAGAACCAACGCCCGTAACGCAGCAGGTTATCCCCGCTTTTACCGCATCGGAGAAATACCCGTCAGTGTAGCAGAATCCGTCAATGGTATGGAGATGAGGAGTTACGGGATCGCTGTCCTCGTTGACGTCCTCTCCTTCCGCGCCCTGACCGTCGCCGATAAGTCCCATATGGGTATGAATGTCTATAAGCCCGGGATAAAGCCGCAGACCTTCCGCATTTACATCCTTGTCGGAAATGTTCTCTTTGGGCTTGCCCTCGCCTATGCAGGCAATCTTGCCGTTATGGCAGCGGACATAGCCCCTCGGGATCATCACCGTTCCGTCGGAAGAATATATTTCGGCATTATAAATCAGCATACATTTGTCCCCTTACGAAAGCCCGCACTCGTCATAATACTTCCAGCGCTCGTGATGGCGGTGAGCGGTTATCAGCTTATAGGCAATAAACCCCGCCGAAACAAGGAACAGCACCAACGCTGCCGAAACGGGTATTGCCGTTCTGAAAAAATTCAGGGTATCTTCTTTCTCGTCATAATTCTTTTCCATATAAAAAACTCCTTTCATGCCGTTTATACTATTATAATATAAAAATATGTTCAAGTAAATAGTTTCTGAACAGAAAATCAGTTTTCACCGTTTATAATGTTGAAATCGACCTGTCCCGAGGAGATATTTGCCGATACGCAGGTAACTTTTACCTTGTCCCCTACGCGGTAAACTGGCTTTCCAAGGCGGGTAAGGGTGAATTTTCCGTCAAATTCGTACTGACCGTCGGGGAGCGTTTCGATCCGCACAAGCCCTTCCACGGTGTTGGGAAGTTCCACAAAGAATCCGAATTCCCGTATTGAAGAAATTATCCCCTCGAAGTTTTCGCCGACATGGTTTGACATATATTCCGCGATATAGCAGTCCTCGCAGTCCCGCTCCACGCGCATGGCGACAAGTTCACACTCCGAGGAGCTTCTTGCAGCTTCCGCCGCAAATCCCGCATAACGTTTTGTGAGATATTTTTCCGATTCTTTGTTATAGCAAAGATCTGTAAGTATGCGGTGTATGGCAAGATCGGGGTAACGTCTTATAGGCGATGTAAAATGTGAGTAGTCCGCAAGCACAAGTCCGAAATGCCCAAGCGGTTCATCGGAATATTTCGCCTTTGCCATGGAACGCAGAACCATGTTGTTTATCACGGGCGCAAGGGGCGAATCCTTGGTTTTTTCCAGAATTTCCGCAAGATGTTTCGGCTTGACATTTGTGAAATGCGGCGGAGTTATCCCCATCTGCGAAACTGTGTCCACAAGTTCCCGGACTTTTTCGGGAGCGGGATCTTCGTGAACGCGGTAAACAAAGGGTATGCCCTTTTCTTTTGCAAGGCGGGCAGCGGAAGTGTTCGCCATAAGCATGAACTCTTCGATTATAAGTTCGCTCCTGCCCCGCTCACGTTTGCGGACGTCAGTGCAGACGCCGTTTTCGTCAATTATCAGTTTGCATTCGGGAGTGTCGATCTGGGGCGCTCCTCGACGGAGCTTGTTTGCGGTAAGTATCGCTGCAAGTTCGTCCATAAGCAGTATGCTGTCGGTGAGACCGTCATATTTTTCCGCAAGTTCAGCGGGGATCTCGCTACCGCCTTTTATGCAGTCAAGCATTTTGTTAATTTCACTGTAAACGCCTTTTACGCGGGAGCGGATAACGGTCTTGCTGAATTTGTAGGAAACAAGTTCCCCCTCAGGACTGATCTTCATAATGCAGGAAAATGCAAGCCTGTCCTCGTTCGGATTAAGGGAGCAGATCCCGTTTGAAAGTTCCTTAGGCAGCATGGGCACGACCTTGTCCGCATAGTAGACCGAAGTTCCGCGGAGCATGGCGTCCTTGTCAAGTTCCGAACCCGCCTTTACGTAAAACGACACATCGGCGATATGGACTCCCAGCTGCCAACCGTCGGGAATTTTCGACAAAGAGACCGCATCATCAATGTCTTTTGTATCCGCGCCGTCAATTGTGAAAATTATCTCGTCCCGCAGGTCAAGGCGTTTTGAAATTTCTCCTTGCGGGATCCCTTTATGTTCCGCCTGACGGGCTTCGTCAAGGACTGCATAGGGAAATTCCGTTTCAATGCCGTTGATGTAAAGTATAGCGTCCGCGCTTGAAGCAGCCTTGCCGCTGTCCCCGAAAATGCCTGTTATACGAGCCCGATGATCGGAATGTCTTTCGCCCCTGCGGATAATTTCCGCAAGAACTTTATCTCCCACGCGGACGGGAATTTTCAGTTCCGCAATTTCAATAGGCTCTTTTGAGATAGTATCGGGCAGAATGCAGATCCTGCCTTCCGACTTCTGTATAGTTCCCACAAATTCTGAGAAACCTTCTTCAAGTATGGAAACTACCTGTCCTTCGGGACTTTCGCCCTTGGAAGGGATAAGCCGAGCCATTACCCTGTCTCCCGGCATTGATCCTAAAAGGAACTTTCCGGGGACGAAAACTTCCCTGCCTTCTTCGTCCTCAATGAATCCGAAAGTTTTGTTTACGCGGGAAACGGTCGCGGAGAAAAGTCCTGCCGCTTCGCAAAGGAAGATACCGCTTTTATCTTCAAAAATAATGCCGTCCCGCTTCATTTCCGCAACAGCCTTGGCAAAAGCGTCGGGGTTCTGCTTTCTTCCCTTGCAAAGAGCGTAAAGGCGTTTGTAGGACAGACCTTTTCTGCCCGCCTGCGTCATAAGCTGTGCGCGGATCCTGTGTTTATAAATATCCTTGATTTCAGCCATATTGACCTCCGATAAAAAAATCCTGTGTTAAAAACACAGGATTTTTGGTTTTATTCAGCTTGCGTTTATCCTGCTTATGATAGAGGGGATAATATTTACCGCAATCGTAACAACGAAGAATACAATAGTAAGCAGCTTGGTAAGTCTTGCAAGCGCCTGTTCTCTTGAACTGCTGACGTTGCCCTTGCCGAAGAAGTTATCGCTCTGCCCCGAAAGTGCGGAACTCATATCCTGCTGTTTCTGCTCCTGCATTATGGTAATTATTATCAGCAAAATGCTGCTTATTATCATAAGAATGCCGCCGATTATCTGTATAGCACCAAATTCCATGTTTTACACCTCCAATTTAAAGATACGCCATTTAATCAAGTATAACACATTCCCGAACAAATTGCAATAGTTTTTGAAAATTTTTCGGAAAATTTTATTTTTCAAGATCTTCAAGCCATAACCGCACGCAGGCGTCCGAGGGCATTCT
>CANQTP010000024.1 GCA_947626755.1 uncultured Clostridia bacterium | reverse complement strand
ATACTCTATGGTGTTTATCTTTCCCCTCTGCCGTGTTCCTCGTCGATCAGATAGGAAAGTCTGTACCCGTGTATTCGCTTGTCAAGGATCTTGTCAAAGTCAAAACCAAGTTTTCTGCAAATGTACTTGCCGATCTCGCAGACGGTGTCGTAAAGGTCGAGAATACCGTTGTTTTCGTTGGTAAGTTCTTCTATTTTGGCTTTTATCCTGCTGATAATGCCGTCCTTTTCCTTTACCTCGTTTTCAAGCGTTCTGACCTGTTCGGAAAGCCTGCGGTTATCTTCCTTTATCGGAGCAAGTTCGGAAAGTTCTTTTTTCAGACTGCTTATCTCCTCGTCCTTTTCTTTTTTCAATTTGTAATACTTTCCCGATATTTCCCTGTTACGGCTGTCAAGACACTCGATAAGTTCGTTTTTAGTGCTTTCCAAAGTCAGCAGATCTTCTTGCAGTTCGGCTTTTTCGTCCATAAGCGAACGGACGTATGGAAAACGTTCGGCATAAAACTCCTGCTTTTCGGCTGCATATCTGTCTGCTTCTTCTCGGATAGCGGCAGCTTCTTTTTCTGCTTGCCGTTTTGCCTTTTCGGCGGCTTCACGTTTCCGTTCCGCTTCGTCAGCTTCGGCTTTGTAACTTTCCGCATTTTTCTGCCAGATCCCGATCTCCTTTTCTTCTCCGTATAACTCGGCGCGGCGCGTTTCCTTTTCGTCATATTCCGCTTTGTCCTTGGCAAGCTGCGCTTCGCTTACCGCTAACGCCTTTGCCGTTTCCTGCAACGCTGTCACGGTTTCGGGAGAATACAACAGCTTGCCCTTGTTTTCTTTTCCGATAAGAAACCGCGCCGCGGACGGAACGGCAATACCCGATACGTTCTCCATAGGTTCGGCTTTAAGTATTTCGTTATAATCGTTGACTTGCTCTTGTAACCGACTTACTTCGGCGATCAGCTTTTCTTTTTTCTGTTCATAGTAGTCGGTGCTTTCTTTGTATCCTGCAACAGTCTGATGTTTCCTTGCACGTTCTCCGTTGACAAGATCGGTTCGCAATCCTCTGTCCAGTCCGTGGGGCTTGCCTACCGTTTTGTAAAAATCGTCCTGCAACGATTGCAAGGCTCGGCTGCCGTTTCCCACACAGTCCTTTGCGGACAATCTCCCGTCCGAGGTCAGCGGAACAAAGTTCAGGTGCATATGCGGCGTGACTTCGTCAAGGTGGACGTCTGCGGAAATGATGTTCTCCGCGCCCCAGCGTTCAGCCGCCCACTTATAGCAGTCCTCAAAAAATCTGCGCTGCTGTTCTTCGGAAATTCTTCCGAAAAAATTGCTGTCTGATGTGAAAAGCACTTGCACCATTCTCACGGCATCTTTGCGGATAGCTTTCTTTCCCGTGTAGCGTTCGGCGATCTGCTTGTCTATAAATTCGTTGAAATTCATTCTGTCAGCCGCACTGCAAAGACTGTAATTGTCCTTGCTTTTTGAAAAGTCAATGTCGGGGTTGCTGTTGCTATGACGACGTTCACGTCTGTCGTGTATCTGCAATCCTGCAATGTCGTGACTGCTGCTGTATTTGCTTATTCTGCAAATTGCAAAACTCATTTTGTACTCCTTTCGGCGGGAAGATTTGCGGGAGAACGCTGACACTTCGCTCCGCTAAGTGTAACACACTACACTTTACTCGTACCTTATAAAGTGTGTGTGGTCTTCCGACGGATTTAAGAGACGTTCCCCCTCTTAAAAATCTTCCCCTTTGTTTTCGGAAAATAAAATAAATGCGTGACGGTGTGTGTCGGTGGTGACGGTGTTTACAAGTGCCGTACCCTATATTGATAATATCGTCACGACCGTCACACATCGACACTTGTATTTTTTAATTTAAACGAAACTTGCCGCCCGTTATGCGTTCGGCAGCTATTGTAAAGTATGCCGTATTCATTGTTGAGCCGTCCGGCGTTGACGTTCAGTTTTAAGGTCAGAACATTAGGCTTCATTTCCAAGCCGAGCTGATTTACTAACTCCGTAGGTGAACCTTGCCAAGAGGGATTATCAGTCGTAATGAATTTTGAGATAATTTCAAGCAGAGGTTCAGGCGGTTCTTTCCAGAGTTCTGTTTCTGAACGTTCAAGATCCCAAGAAAGTTTTTCCGTATCGCGGATAAGATATAGCCGTTGATCCTGCTGATCCCGTCCGGAAATTTCTAACACGGCAGAGTTAGAAGTTCTCTTTTCCTTGTAAAGCAAAAATGCTCCGTCAGCAGCTCCGAGCAATCCGGTCGTACCGGATATCATATCGAATTTATCATCAGCCTGTTGTTTTCGCGTATGATGAACAAGGAGCATACATATTCCGTGACTGTCGGTAAACTTTTTCAGTTTGGTTATAATATCGTAGTCATTAGCATAACTGTACGAGTCCCCGCCTGTCTCGCGTATCTTTTGCAGTGTATCGATAATTATCAAAGATGTATCCGGATGTTCGGCAACGAAACTTTTAAGCTGATCGTCTAACCCGTTTCCGATATTGTGAGCCGATACGGAAAAGAAAAGTTTATCAGTCTGTTCTGTTCCGAACATTCTGTATAAGCGTTCTTGCAGGCGGCGATAATCGTCCTCTAAAGCGAGATACAATACCGTACCTTGTTTTACAGGATAACCCCATAACGGTGTTCCTGTACTGATGTGGTAAGCGAGTTGAGCCATAAAGAAACTTTTTCCGAGTTTAGGCGCGCCGACAAAAAGGTAAGTTCCTGTATAAAGAAATCCATCTATAAGCGGCGGCTTTTTGGAATACACATTCTCATATAACTCGCTCATTGAAATTGTAGGGAGATAGCTTGGATCGATCGAACGAAGAAAATCTTTCTGCATTTTTGCTATGTATTCGTTCATAGAAGAGTTACTGCTTGGTGTCAGATCATTCATTGACAAATTCCCCCTTAAAATATCTTATTTCCTCATATACTTTTTTATCCGGACAATAATAGGTAAACTCCGTAGAGCCGTCATTTTTTAATGCCCAGCCGAAATTGAATATACCTCTTTGAAGTCCTACACGGATAAGCTGAGGAGTTTTCCCCGTAGCTTGTGAGATTTCGGATATACTAACGTTACGTCCTGTGAATTTTGGTGTCATACATAATACCTCCTTATGCTGTTGACAATTTTTAAAAGTTGTGATATAATGATTTTAGATGTTATAGAACACTAATAGTAATGTTCTATAATACACAATAACATAAATTGAAGTCTATTGTCAATATAAAAACCTTAAAAAGTGCATTTTAGAGATTATTTTTGTATGATTGGCTAAAAAGGATAGGTGTTTTTTGTGTTTTATGACAAGTTCATTGAGCTTTGCAATATCAAAAAAGAAAAGCCAACCCCGCTTTTGAACAAGTTAGGGTTAAGCTCCGGTAATTTGAAACGTTGGAAGAATGGTTCAAGTGTCAATTTTGACACCATAAAGGTGCTTGCAGACTATTTTAATGTAACAATTGATTACTTTTTTGACGAAACCAGTGAGCAGACCATAGAATATGTCAGTTCCGGCAACTCGTTCAAAGGATTGTACGAACTTCTCAAAGCTCATCCGGATCACATTGCCAGTTTTACAAACGGAACTAACATTCCGGATAATTCCGACTATGAACGTATTGCGCAGTATATGAATACGGAAGTAAGATACATTGCTTCTCCCGAACTGTTTGAGAAATTCAGCGAAGCACCGAACAGCACGTCAGTTTCTAAAGTAAGCAATATATCTACCAAGGATCTGATATTGAATATTCTGGGGAAGATACCTGCGAACGGTGAGTATAAGTTTTTACAGGTCAGAATTTCTATGGTAATTCTCCGACATCTTCTCAATATGGGGATAACAGCCGAACAGTTGGAGAAAGCCAAGCTGATAAAAGAGAAAATATACGGTCTTAGTGATCTGACGATAGATGAAAGTAAGAAAAAAAGTCTAAACTTCTCCGATCTGATAAGAATTTCGGAAACTTTCAATATTGATTATGACTATATGCTGTCTGGTGAAAAGGGTGCTCAGGTAAAATAACTTGGAGGTTAAGAAAATGGCTGAAAAATATAGTTGGATACCGTTTTATACTGCTTTTGCAGATAAATTGTTGGCGTACAGACAGAATAGGCGTGAACTGTTAGATAAAATTCAGAAAGTGTACGCAAGTATAGGCAAAGAAGTTCAAAAATTGGAAGAAGATAATGCTTTGCAGGATATAGATCCTTTTACGCTTTTTGGATTTTTCAATAAAGGTATCACTGACGCTAACCGTATAACTATAATCAACGGACTTATTAAAGAATTTGACATTTCTGCAAATGCGCCGGATAATTTTAATGGTATTCCGGTGCTGAATAATTTAAAAGCTAACTTTTTCGGCTTTAAAAAAGATCGTACCGATAATGATATTGATAATTTATGGGAATTATTTTCGGCTGCAATTACTTTGGCTGATTCAAATACGGAGGAAAATCGAAACTATTTTTGCAAATGTTATGATAAGGTGCATGATCAGATATGTATAAAATGGAATATAACAATGGGATTATACTGGATAAGACCATATAGATTTCTTAGCCTTGATTCGGTCAACAGGAATTATGTCGGCAAAAAGAAAAAACTTAATGATGAATTGTCTGCACATATGCTTTCAATCAAAAATCTGCCATATGGAAACGAATATATGAATTTGTGCGATGAATGTATGTCTTTATTTAATTCCGGAGTATCTGAAATAAAATCATTTCCCGAACTTACATATTCTGCTTGGATAGAATCAAAAACCGGAATTGTTGATATACCGGAAGAAAATAATGACGATCCGGGTGTGCGTTATTGGCTGTACGCACCCGGTGAAAATGCCCGAAAATGGGAACAGTATTATAATGACGGTATTATGGGCATTGGCTGGCATGAGATCGGAGATCTGGATCAATACAAAAGCAAATCCGAGATACAATCTGCACTTAAAAGCAAATTAGGAGACAATACATCACAATCTAATTCGGCACACGCTTTGTGGCAATTCCGACATGAAATAAAAATCGGTGATATAATATTTGTTAAACGCGGAACAAGCGAAGTTTTAGGCAGAGGTATTGTCGAATCAGACTACGAATACAACAGTGAATACGATCAAGAATATCCTAATATCCGTAAAGTAAAATGGACACATAAAGGAAAGTGGAACATTGAAGAAAAATTTCCTTTGAAAACATTGACGGATATTACTAAATATACAGATTTTACAAAAAAGATTATTATGTTGTTTGATACAGATGAAACAGATAATAACATAAATACATGGCTGTTAGCATACAGTCCCAAACATTACGATTGGGAAAATGCAGAAAAACAACATAGTTTTGATACACTGCTTGATAACGTAAGAAACGGTGGTTCATATATTGACAGTTGGAGATGTGCAAGCAAAAAAGTCAAAGCAGGAGATCGGGTATTTATTATAAGACTTGGAGATGAGCCTAAAGGTATAATTGCGTCCGGTTATGCCGTCGGAGAAAGTTTTAGCGGAACTTATACAGACGAAAACGGAGAGAAACAGCTTGGAAGTCTTATAAATATTTGTGTTACAAAAGCCGTTGATTACAGGGCAGAACAAATAATTTCTCAAAAAACACTTAAAGAAAAATTTCCGGAACAGCAATGGAGTCCGCAGGGTTCGGGTATTGCTGTCAGACCGGAAGCCGCACGTTGGCTTATTGAATACTGGGATAATCTTTATTCAAACAAAACAAAAAACACTCCCGTAAAAGACATTGAACCATACACAAAAGACGATTTCTTAAAGGAAGTATATCTTGACGAAGCGGAATACGACAAGCTCTCCGCTCTGGTTCTTGGAAAGAAAAACATTATCCTGCAAGGCGCGCCGGGCGTGGGAAAAACTTTCGCCGCTAAACGTCTGGCATATTCAATAATGGGCGAGCAAGACGACAGCCGCATAAAGGTCGTGCAGTTTCATCAAAGCTATTCCTATGAAGATTTTATTGAGGGTTACCGCCCTGTTGAAAACGGAAGTCTTGTGCTTCGTGACGGAATATTCAAAACATTTTGTAAGACTGCTTCTGATGATGATAAGAACAGAAAGTACTTTTTCATAATTGACGAGATAAACCGAGGAAATTTAAGCAAAATTTTCGGCGAACTGCTTATGCTTATTGAAGCGGACAAGCGAGATAAATATCACGCGGAACTTGTTTACAGCAAAGAATCCTTTACCGTTCCGGAGAATGTTCATATTATCGGAATGATGAATACCGCCGACAGAAGCCTTGCAATGATAGATCACGCTTTGCGCAGAAGATTTGCGTTCTTTAAGATGAAACCCGCTTTTGATAAAAAGCTGTTTAAAGAAAAAATTGAAAATACAAATAACGTTCTTTATAAAAAAACTATCGAGGCTGTTATTTCACTGAACAAGGAAATTGCCGAAGATAGTTCTCTGGGAGACGGATTTGAGATCGGACACAGCTATTTTTGCCTTGATGATGATAAAATAAATGATACTGTCGTAAAAAATATT
This sequence comes from uncultured Clostridia bacterium, assembly GCA_947626755.1. GTDB lineage: Bacteria > Bacillota > Clostridia > Oscillospirales > Ruminococcaceae > RGIG8773. The sequence goes on along the minus strand of CANQTP010000024.1, from coordinate 34,339 downwards.
ATCGAATTTGAAATTATTCCTATTATTGAGGAATATTGGTTTGATAATAAGAAAAAAGCCGATGATGAACGTTCAATATTTGAAGCTCTTTTGAAAAATGGTGGAAAAAATGTTGTATAAAAACAGTATTCCTATCGGGAATATTTATTATATGCTTGCTTACGCTTACCGCGATCTTTCGGAACAGAGCATAGTTTCCGTTGATACGGAAGAATTTGATAATATACAGAAACTTATGGCACAGCTTCTTATAAACGGCGTGGAATATCAGCTCAAAAAGGGGCTTTTCAAAAATTACGAATACAAAAGCGAGGAATTGTACACCGTCAGGGGCAGGATAGATATTACCGGAACAATGAACAGAAACGGTTTCCGTTACGGAAGATATATCTGCGAACACGATGATTACACGACCGATACACTTATGAATCGAATAATAAAGTCCGTAATGCTTTTGCTTATCAAAGCGGATATTTATGAAAAGCAGAAAAAGATCCTTTGTAATTTTGTGAGGTATTTTTCCGAAATTTCGGCGGCAAATTTATTGAATGTAAATTGGAACGCATTTAATTTCAACAGAAATAATAAAAGTTACCGTTTTCTGATGAGCATATGCAGAGTTATCTGCGAAAATATGCTTTTTTCTACAGAAAGCGGTGAACTGAAAATTATTGATTTTACGGACGATGATCTTAACAGACTTTATGAAAAATTTATACTGAATTATTTTATAAGACACCACAGTAATTTATCTCCGAATCCGTCCAAAATAAAATGGGCAGTAACGGAACAATATCCGTTACTGCCGGAAATGCAGACTGACACGGTACTTTTTGATAAAGAGCGGAAAAGCAAATTGATAATTGACGCAAAATTTTATTCAAAGACTACGGCGCAAAAGAATGAAAATTACCGTGAAAAATTTCATTCCCACAACCTTTATCAAATATTCACTTATGTTAAAAATGAGATCCGCAATTTTGACGGAACAGTCTCAGGTATGCTGCTTTATGCAAATACGCAGGATAATATAATCCCGCTCGATGGGCTCACTATGGATATAGACGGCAATAAATTCTATGTGAATTTGCTTGATCTAAGCGGAAAATTTTCGGATATTTCCGCACAGCTTGACAAAATTGCAGAAAATTTTCCGTGGCATTAATTTTTTAAAATATATTTCAAAATAAAAACAGACTGTCACTGTAAAAGCGGCAGTCTGTTTTGCTTTTGCAATCAAGGTATTTTTAAAATTTTCATTTTAAAATTAATACCTTTAAATGTTTGCATTGATTTTCAGTTTTTAATACAGCGGATAAAACCTGCGATCTTATCTGCCGTATCGGCAATAGTCATATCGGTATTGTCGAAAAATAACTGAAATTTTCCTTTATTTCTTCTGTACCAATTGAGATAATCTATCTGTTCTTTGATAAATTTATCATCTCCGCACATACGCTCAGGCGGTCTTGCTTTTAAACGTTTAGTGACCTCTTCATCGGAACAAATCATTGCAATAAAAAATGTTGAAGTAATTTCCGCCGGCAAACTGACACTTTGATAAAAGTCAATAGGATTAAGACAGGTCGAAAACAGCAAATTCTTCCCGTTTGCCCGTCTGACAGCTTCCGTCAAACAACCATCGTTGAATTCTTTCTTTTTCTCCATGCCATAGTCCCACCAGTTTATGCCTACTTCATCGGTATCTATACAAGCGAAGCCGTCCAACATTTGCTTTGATCCTAACTCGTCTTTTATCGTTGATTTTCCAACACCGCAAGCCGCAGTCAATATTACTAATTTCATAATGATCTCCATTCTGCCCTTATTTCTCAGCGATGGCTTGTTTAGAAATTATATTATTTTAAATATTTGCATTTATTTCTTTTAATATCTCAACAATTTCAATTTCGCCGTCGACAAGCACTTCAATTATCGGCTCGTGACCGTCCTCGTTCTGCCCGTTGCGCCAATAAATTTCCGCAAGCCTGAGATTTTCTTTCTCGGAGATCGTTCCATCAAAGCATTTGTATGCGTCGCCGTAATAGCAATTCCCGTTGACCTTTATCTTTGCAACACAATATGTAGGACGTCCGATACGGGCAAAATATTCGCCCCACCGCACGGCTTCTTCATATGTTTTTGAAACATACAGCGATGCCATACGCGACGGATACTGCGGATATTTTTCCTTTCGCACTTTCTCTAATGCAAGTTCCCGAAGCGCAACATCGACTTCGTGGGTAAGTTCGACACCCTCGTATTTTTGAGGATCTTTATAAATATCCTCAACTATGCTCATCTGCGCGTACACGCGATCGTGTACGCCGTTGGGATTTTCTTCATTTAGTACAAAGCGCTGTCCGACTTGTTTCGGTCTGTCCGAAACCACATGATAATAATACATATATCCTCCTGTCGCGGGAGAATCAAAAATTACCTATCCTCCCGAATTTTATCTGTTTTTCTCTTGTAAACATCATAAACCCTCCTTTCCTGAAAATCAGCATATCATAATGCTTTAATGATAATATCATATATTTCCCGAAATGTCAAGCATTCAGGGAAAATTTGCTGCAGCCTGCGAGCTGCCGTGAGGAAAAAATCATTTTTTTGTCTTGAAATATATATAATTTTGTGCTATAATAGTGTATTATGAAAAGATATTGCTATTTTGCCCTTGCGGCATTCCTTGCGCTGACTTTGTCAGCCTGTAAGAAAACACCTTCGCGGACTGTAGTCTATACCGATCCTATACCCTATCTGACTACGGCTACAATGGGTCAGGAAACACTTCCGCCCGATACATACAGCGAATATGCTGCCACAATGACCCATACTTCGGAAGCATCTGTACCTGTCATCGGCGGAGTACTTGCCGATACTGCCGTCACCGCTCCCCTGCTGCCGGAAGCGGACTCCGTTATGCCTGTTTCTGCCGATACAGTTCTTCCCGAAACTGCCATGCAATTTACCGATACGGCAGCGATCCCCGATAACGATACCTCAACAGATAAAATTTTATCGGATATTTCGGGATCTTCTATATCCGAAGAAAGCACGGAAACTTCCGCGCCTGTTTCCCGTGAAACTGCAATTTCTATCACAGTACCGTCCGCAGATACAGCTGTCTCGGGAAAAATTTCAGCGGATACCGTCCCTGCATTCAGCAGTGAAACTCTTTCAGATACAAATACTTCCAACGGAGGAACAGAAAATGCCAATTAACATACCAAATAATCTCCCTGCCTTTGCAGTCCTGAATCAGGAAAATATTTTCGTAATGACTCACAACGTTGCATCACATCAGGATATACGTCCGTTAAAGATCGCAATTGTGAACCTTATGCCCAAAAAGATCGAGACCGAAACGCAGATACTTCGTCTGCTTTCAAATACTCCCCTTCAAGTGGACGTGGAACTTATCCAGATGGCAAGCCACGTCACAAAAACCACTTCGCAAGAACATCTTACAAAATTCTACAAAACTTTTTCTGATGTTAAGGATCAGCGTTTTGACGGAATGATAATAACAGGCGCACCCATCGAACACCTGCCTTTTGAGGAAGTTGACTACTGGCACGAACTCTGCGAGATCATGGAATGGTCCCGCTCCAACGTCTATTCTGTTCTCCATATCTGCTGGGGAGCGCAGGCGGGACTGTATTTCCATTACGGGATACCAAAATACGACCTTCCCCGAAAGATGTTCGGGATATTCCCACACAAGGCGGAAGTAACAAATTACCCGCTTCTCCGCGGATTTGACGAGAAATTCTATGTCCCCCACTCCCGCCACACCGAAATACACCGCGAGGACGTGGAAAAGGTGGACAAACTTCAGATCCTTGCATCTTCCAAAGAAGCAGGAGTCAGCATAATTGCAGACTCTGCCGAAAGACAGTTTTTCTTCATGGGACATTTTGAATATGACCGCATGACCCTTGCAGGAGAATACTTCCGCGACAAGGACAAGGAACTTGATATTGCCGTTCCCAAGAATTATTTCCCATATGACGATCCGTCACAGCCGCCGAACTTTATCTGGCGAGCACACGCGAACCTGATATTCTCCAACTGGCTGAACTACTGCGTTTATCAGAAAACTCCCTATGATCTTGAAACTCTTGAACCGCTTGAATAACAAAAAAGGCGTCGGAAGATCCCGACGCCTTTCTGTTATTTATCAGTCATCTTTAATGCCGTTAGCATAATTCTGATAAGTGAATACAGAATCCTGATTATTTTTATCGTCCTTCTTCAGAAGTACATAATACACAGTATTTCCGCTTGTAAACTTCATTACTGTTTCGCCCTCACCTGCTGTAGGTGCTGAGGTATAAATAACATTATACTCATATATCTTGGTCTGATCGTAGATAATGCTGTTTGCTTTTGCATATCCTGCAAGACTGTTATTAATCGGAACTACCATCCACCTTGATTTACCGCCTACCGTAAAGTAAACAGCAGTATCACTTGAACTGTTGACCTTAGGCATACTTGTGTATACTACATAGTATGAATATGCACTGTTATCGCTTATATCCTGATTCTTTATATCATCAATGCGATCAGCATCATAATTTGTGTAAGGAACAATAAGATACCTGTCATATGCCTTTCCTGTAAGCGGATCTGTTATCTGCCATTGTTCAACAGTATCCCACTGATTCATCTTTGTAGGATATTCCGTATAAACTACCCAATATTCAAAATAGTTGTTGTATTTTGCCACAACGGTATTATATTTTGCCGTATCATAATTTTCGGGCAGAAGTACATATCTTGAACCATATGTGTAATTGACATTTGAATTTGAGAATGTCTTATAAGTATCGCTGTTTGTCTGACGTCCCGGTATTTTGGTATATACTTCATAATATGGATAGTAATTCAGATACTGAGCAGCTGCGGTATTTACCATAGCAGGGTCGTAATTATACGGTGCAAGCATATAATACGTTTTGTTGCTATAAGGTATCTTAACGATATTATCGCTCTGAAGCTGTTTTGACGGAGTTGTTTCGTAAACAACATAATATTCGCTGTTATTAACAACTATCGCAACGTCAACATATGTTTTGGTATTATTTTTATCATAGAACCTGAGTGTTGTTTTACCGCTTTTCAGACCCTTGATAGTGAAATTCCTGTTGACATTATAACTCTGAGCAGCGGTGACCGAAGCAATAGCCGTATCATTTACAGAAAATGCAACATTTGCCTGATTTGTACTGTACACCTGCAATATCTGCGAACCGCCTACAGCAAGATTCACATTATTGCTTGCAGGAATTATCACAATTGAATTGCTTGATGAATTATTGTTGTTGGTATTATTGTTATTATTACTGCTGCTGCCCCATACATCGCCTCCATCATCGTCATCACCGACTTGAACATCAATGTACTTATAGCAGGTAGAAGCATAATTTTTAAGATAAACTTTTATTCTTGCGCTTCCTGTGCCTTTAGCGGTAATGGTAAGCTTTACCTTGTCGCCGTCCCACTTTACGGGCTTTACCCACGCAACAGAAGCTACTTTTTTATTTGTAGTTCCCGCAGTGATATTGCTGTGACTTCCCTTGATAGTCATTGTAATGGTCTTGCTCTGACCCGCTTTATCAAACTTTACAGTAGATGAACTTGCGGTTATCTTTGCAGCAACTACCGTTACTTTGCATTTAAGTGTATTTGTGCCGGCTTTCGCGTAAATATATGTACTTCCGGGAGCCTTGCCCACTACCTTGCCCTTTGAGTTTACGGTAGCGATGGACTTATCTCCTGTTGACCATGTAATGGTCTTGGAAGTTCCCGTTACGGAAAGCGTAGTCTGGTATCCCTTTGTCAGCGTTACGGAGCTCTTGTTCATGGACAATGCCGATGATGGAACAGCCATCAGCGATACTACCATAAACACAGCAAGAAACGCGCTCAAAAGAGATCTGAAAATCTTTGTCATACAGATTCCTCCTCTGTTATTTTTCTATAAATACATTTTATCACCAAATCATCGGTTTGTCAATAAACAAAACGGTTACAAAAGTAACAATTCGGTAACAAAAAACGGGAAATGGTTAAAAAATCATAGAATTTTGTAACCTTTTTGTAATTCTCCGTTTTTTAGCAGTTTAAGGCAGAATTCACCATCACTGTATATCATATAACTTTTGGGATTTCCTTCCTTTGGCAATGAGACCGACCCGGGATTCAGATAAACATATTCCCGGGAATCGTCTATCATCTGAATGTGCGTGTGTCCGTGGAAAAGTATGTCTCCTTTCTGAAGCGCGGGCGGCGTCTGAGTATTGAATTTATGACCGTGAGTGAGGAAAACTGTCCTTCCCTCCAGAAACAACAGAGCATATTCCGCCATAATGGGAAATTCAAGAACCATCTGATCCACTTCCGTATCGCAGTTCCCGCGGACGCAGAAAAGCTTGTCTTTACGCGCATTAAGCATGGAAATAACTTCTTTCGGCGCATACGCAGCAGGAAGATCGTTCCTCGGTCCGTGATAAAGAATATCCCCAAGCAGGAAAAGCTTATCCGCCTTTTCCTCGTCAAAGCGTTTCAGCATAAGTTCACAGCTTTCCGCACAGCCGTGAATATCCGACGCAAACATCAATTTCATGGGAATTTCCTCACTTGGTAAAGAATCTCTGCGTTGCGGTGTATGTCTCGCCCTTGGAAATTTCCGTATAGCCGCTTTCCTCGCGGGGCATATCCAGATTGGGAGCGTTTACCTGCGCGGTCATGGGTTCGGGACAGAAATAATTCTTGAATCCTCTGTCATTCCAGATTATCCAGAATTTGTAATTTTCGTCCGTTTCATAGCAAAGACGCTTTCCGCTTTCTGTGTCGGTCATAACGCAGCCGTGGAAATCCTCACCGTCAAGCTTCACCGTTCCCGCAGTGAACATATCATTGCAGATGTCACGCAGAACAGGACATTTTGTGCCTTCAGAATATTTTTTGTCATTCTTGTCAAGAGCGCGCTGTTCGCCCGTGGGAAGCCAGCGTCGCTTATCAAAAATTATCCTCTGAACGGCAGGAACCTGCAATCGGATATTTTCAAGCTTTCCGCCGTCAACGAAAGGCGCATTAATAGTAGTGTGAGTTGCAATTGAAATTGGAAGCATTTTGTCGGAATCGTTTGTCAGGGAAATGGTATGTTTCATGCCGTTTTCGGAAAGTTCGATCGTTATCCGCGCGGTAAATTTTACGGGGAAACAGGTAAAGAAGAAGTCGTTCTCGTCATAAACGAATTCCGTGGTGACATACGCTTTTCCGTCCTCGGCGGCAAGAGCAATAATTTTGTGCGCTCTTTTCTGCAAAAAGCCGTGAAGATGGTTGCCGAATTTTCCCTCATTTACGGGAAGATGATATTCGCCGTCGGAAGTTTTCAGCAAGCCCCCGTCAAAGCGGTTAGGCAGGTACAGCGTGGGAAGTCCCCACACTTCCGTGGAATTCATAATTTCGGCAATAGAAGTCTCGTCCTTATAGCGGAAAACCTCTATGCCCTTTTCGTTGTCCCGCAGTCTGAGGACGTTAGTGCCTATCTGCGGCGCAACAACGGCGTAATAGCCGCCGGCGGCGAGTTCCACCGCTTCGATGCCCTTATGCATAGCTTTTCTTGCGTAAAATTCCATTGTGATTACTCCTTTGCAAAATATTTCAGCCGTTCAGCCATTTATCGTCTATTTCCCGTTTCAATTCCTCAAAAGCGGGAATAAAGTCCGTTTTTATTCTTTCTATGGAACTTTCGGCTTTTTCCTCATCGTATACATGAGAAAGCAGATTCCTTGTATCAAGAATTTCCATCCACAATTCCTCGCTGCTTATCATTCCCCATTCAAAAGCGGTTTTTAATATCATTCTCGGCGAACCTGTCTTTTGTGTAAAATAGCCGTGATATTCGAGAAGTTCCTTTATAAGTTTCCATGACATTTCAAAACACAGTGAAAACAGACCTGTTATGCCCATAAGTTCAACGTTAGAATAGGGTTCTTGTATTTCCTTGCATTCTTTAAGATTTTCAAGGGACTTGCAGAAATTATCATATTTTTTCATATATCACCACACCGTCCTTTTGTATTTCGGACAAAAGTTCTTCCGAAACTCCTCCGTCCAGATCTACTACATCAAAATTCAGGAGCGTCCTTGCATATTCGTCCATAGCATAGGAAAATTCTCTGAAATTCCCGCCCGTGACTGCAATATCAATATCGCTTCTTTCACGGTTCGTTCCTCTTGCCCGCGAGCCGAAAAGTATAACTTTATTTACGCCGTATTTTTCCGCATAAAGTGAAATATCCTCTGCGGCTTTCGGCGGGATATTATATTTTTTATCCGTCATATTTCCTCACCCTTAATTCTATCCCCAGCGACATTGCCACGGCTTTGCAGCGGCTTATATCTTCCGGCGGGATAACGTCCACCACCGTGAACATAACTTTCGGAACGTATTTCTTACAGTCTGCGGCAAATGCTATCATAGCCTCGAAAGCGTCCTCCCATTTCGGGCGGGTCACCGCATTATATTTTTCGGAATTGCACTGATTCAACGAAATTGAAACGGTATCCACAGCGCCTTCCAGAAGTTCCGCGGTGGGACGTTCGTTTATCTTATCCCCCAAGCCGTTGGTATTCAGTCTTACGGGAATTTTGTAATTGTCCCTTATGAAACGTCCTATATACGCCACATCGTCGGGACGTTCCATAGGTTCGCCGTAGCCGCAGAAAACCACTTCCGCATACTTTGACATATCGGTATTTTCAATTGCGGAAATAACTTCGTCCGCGGCGGGTTCTCTTTCCAGCCACAGGCTGTCCGAACCGTAAGCCCCGTCGCCGTTCTGCCTTATACAGAACGTGCAGTTACAGGGACAGCGGTTTGTAAGATTGATATAAAGCTTATTTCCCACTTCATAAAGAATAGTCATCATAACGCATCACCCTCACTTTAATTCGTAATTCGTAATGCGTAATTTTCGGTTTCCTGCTTTTTTATTACGCATTACGAATTACGCATTAAGCATTACTTGTGGTATTTGTATCCGTTAAGTATCATAAAACCGCGGTAAAGCTGTTCAAGGATCATTACCCGCGCAAGCTGATGCGGGAACGTCATTTCCGACATGGAAAGCCGCAGGTCGCACACCGCTTTTATCTCCTCGGAAATGCCGCAGGAACTGCCTATAACTATGTTAAGTACACTTTTCCCGTCAACGGAAATTCTTTCGATTTTTTCCGCGAACTTCTCCGAGGGAAACTGCTTTCCCTCAATGCACATTGCAATGCTGAAACAGTTCTTCGCGGAAAGAAGCGGAAGCATTAGCTTTCCCTCAGCGGCAAGTGCGTTTTCTATCTCTTTGGGCGATGGGGATTCGGGAAGTCTGCTTTCGGGAAGCTCGATAATATTCAATTTGCAGAACGCTCCCAACCGCTTGGAATATTCCCCGCAGGCGTCCCGCAGATAGCTTTCCTTTAATTTCCCCACCGCAATAATATTCACATTCAGCATAGAAACCTCATATCGAAACGAACCCGCCGCTTGTTTCCACGGGCGCAACGGAAAGCATATAGTCAACGTTCCTGTTAAATCCGCTGAGACAGGCGGAAACCGTGCTTTCGGCAATTTCGGGAGTGTTGTTTTCCTGCGAAAGATGTCCGAGAATTATCCGTGTAGTTCCGCTGCTGATAAGTTTTGCCGCAAACTCCCCGCTGTCGGGGTTGGAAAGATGCCCCGTTTTCCCGAAAATGCGTGTTTTCAGATAATAGGGATATATGCCGTTGCGGAGCATTTCCACATCGTAATTTGACTCTAAAAGCACGCAGTCCGTTCCGAAAAGCGCGGTTTTCACCTCATTGCTGACATAACCAAGGTCGGTGCAGACCGCCGCAGTCTTTCCGTCGGGAAAGGTTATCCTGTAGCCGCATGGATCGCAGGCATCATGGGAAGTGGAAAAGCTTTCAACGCATGATCCGCAGATCTCCACACCGTCCCTGATGTCAAAACATTCCCCATGGATAATTCCTTTTACCGTCAGATACTCGCAGGTCTTTTCCCGCGCGAAAACGGGAACTTTTATATTCTTCGTGAAAATATCCAGACCCTTTATGTGGTCGCTGTGTTCGTGAGTAACAAATACGCCTTTTATGGCGTTTACGGAAATGCCGTTCAGCTCCAGAGCCTTTTTCAAACGCGAATATGAAACTCCGTCGTCGATAAGTATTCCCGAGTCGCGGTTTCCTATGTATGTGCTGTTCCCCTTGCTTGACGAGAACAGCGGGTAGATCCTTGCCATTATTATCTTCCTTTACAGTATGGTAACGCCGTAACTTCTGCAGATGTCCTCAAGGGGCATTGAAACGCCTTTTCCCGATGGGATAAGTTCCCAGACGCCGTCATTTCTGTCAAATCCGAGGGCAAGTATTGTTCGGCAGCGAATGTTCTTTTCAAGTGTCAGGTGCAGGCAGACTCCGTTTTCGCAGAGGATCTTTATCTCGCCTTCCACAAGCTTGTCAAATGTCTGCATGGGACTGCTGCCGTATATTGAAAAAAGCAGAACCATTCGTTTTATGCTTTCGGGAATTGTTCCCAAGTCAATTACCATTGCCCGCCTGTCGGGAGAATTTATATACCGAACGCTTCCGCATTTTGAGTGGTTATTCCCGAAAAATATCATACCCGAATTGCTTTCCACGCGTCCGCTTGCACCAAGCATGAAAAGATACCCGTCAATGTCAAGTTTCGCGCGAGTGCTTTTATATCCTACCTCAATGCAGTATTTTCTCGGCAGAAGCGGTATGCGCTGTTCGGGAACAAGAAATACGTTTTCCTCGCGGATATCCCCGCCGAACTCCGCCTCGTTTATTTCTTCAAGAATTATGTCATTTTCAGGAGAATTTTTCGCGGGAATTTCCACCTTCTCAGGTTCGGGCTCGGGAGTTGAAGCCGCTTCGAGAGGATCGAAATTTTCTATCATCTTGCCGTGCTTTTCGGGGGCTTCCCTGTCCGCCGTGAAAAGCATATAATTCGGCGCGGAAATTTCCTCGCCTGCGAAACCGCTTACCGTTATCTTGCGGATAATTCCCGTTACGGAGGAAACGACAAATATTTCCCCGTAGATAAGCGCACCGCTTTTCAGTTTATCCACGGTAAATGAAACGTTGTTATAACCGCGGAAAAGATAATTCTGCGAAAGCCGCAGACAGTACATTCCGCAGTTGATGTCCGCGTCTGTAGGAACATACACCTCAAAAGCAAAGGACGTTTCCTTTTCGGCGGGAACAGTCCCCAGCGAAAGCGCCGCGGGAATTCCCCAATATTGCTCCTCGTCGGGAATGCCTATTACCGCGCCGTTTACCTCCACGCCCGCAAATTTCGTGTCGGGGTAATGACAGTAAACTGATATATTCTTGCTGTCGGGAAGTTTATTTCCCGTAAGCAGTATCTTTAAATTTTCAATATGAACATTTTCTGCATTTACTATAAGCGCAGGTCCCGAAACGCTCCATATGACTGCGCCGTTTCCGCGAATGGTACAGCTTTTGCCAATGACAATGCCGCCCTCGTATTCCCCCGCGGGAATTTCTATTACAGAATTCTCAACGGCTTTTTCAATTAATTTTTCAATATCAGACGGCAAATCCTCACCACCCAAAGAACATCACGGCAGCGGAAAGCATAAGCGCCAGCACCGCCCGCAGTATCAAAAATATTTTATAGCTTCTGTTGAATCTGACCGATTCTGAAATAAGCTTTTCGGCGCAAACTATGCCAAGCTTGTCATTTTCCGCAAATGCGCCGCTTACCTGTTTCACACAAGCGGGCGCGGAAGCGGAAGCCATGGAAACAGCCGATTCCCGAAGAACAGCCGCGTCCTCAGCAAAATTCCCCGCAAAAAGCAGGTTTTTTCCTTTGCGGCGGGCGGTATTTGCAAGCCGAAGCTTCTCCCTTGCGGAAACTCCCACAACGGCATTTATCTTTTCTATCTGTTCGGAAAGCTGCGCCGCGTTCATTTTCCCAAGCTGCTCCGCGTCCACCACAACGCCGCCGCTTTTCTTTATCCCCGCATATTTCACGGTGAACAGGATATTCTCCCTGCTGCCCGAAGTCACTATCATGGTCTTTATTCCGCGGGATTTAAGGCATTTTACAGAATCTGCAGTTTCTTCGGGATAGCCGTCCTGCAAGGCTATAAATCCAACAAATACACAGCCGGACTCGGGAACATTCCCGCCTTTTATCCCCTTGTCGGAAAAGCCGAACGCCGCAATATCCTTTCCGTTCAGGCGTAGAGTTTCTGCAAGCTTGCGGAGAGCGTCCTTATTGGTTATTCTGTGCTTTTTGCCGTCCGCGCCGAAATACTCGCCGCAGCGTTCCAGAACGGCGTCCGAACTTCCGCGGATAACAGTCGCCAGACCGTTCCCGAGAGTGACTGTAACGCCGTAAATGCCGTTCCCCTCCGCTTCGGTCTGCAATTTCATATTCTCGCTTCCGCCGCCGATAAATCCGAATATCGCCCTGTCGGCGGAATTCCCGCCGACGGCTTCTCCGCCATAAATGCCAACGTTCACCGCCGCAAGCACGGCTGTTTTCAGGAATTTGGCAAGACCTTTGCTTATTTCGGAAAATTTCCCGTATTCCTTTCCGCTGCCGTCAATGAATCCGCTTACAACGTATTTTCCCGCAGTTATCATGCCTTCTCTTTCGGTCATAATAATGTCCGTTCCGCAGGCTTCTGCAAGACATTCGCCGCTTTGCAGGAATGTTCCGCCGTCTTTCAGACGTTTTACAGAATCCGCTCCGAAAGCGTTCAGGACGATGGCTTTCCCGCCCACGGTCACCGCCGAAAGAATCAGCGCGCCGCAGGATATTCCCTGAAAAAGCCCGCCGGGGAAATTCCCCGCCGCCGCGCCGTTTACAGTTAAAACGGTAATAACTATCGCCGCAAGGATAATTCCCGTTACCGCGTCAAGCTTTTTTATGCCCGAAAACGCAGTTTCGGGGATCTCGTGAACAGCGTCCTCCGACTTCTTTGCAAGGCGGGTATTTTCGCCCACGGCTGTTATTTTCACCGCCGCGAAACCTTTTACTACCGAAGAACCGCAGTAAACGCTGTACGGGTCTTTTATATTCATGCCGCCGTGACGGTAACCGTCGGGAGCGGCAGTTTTTTCCACAGGCACTGACGAACCGAGAGCGGACTGTTCCACCGTTATGAAACCGTCAATCACAACGCCGTCCGCGGGGATAACGTCCCCGTCAAAAACGATGACCACATCGCCTGTACAGACTTCCGAGGCGGGAATTATAACAGCTTTCCTGTTCCGTATCACATTGCATTCGCCTTTCGGCAGTACGGAAAAGCTTTCCCACAGTATTTTACGGGAATTTTCACGCATTACGCCGCCGATTATTCCTATTATAAGCATTGCCGCAAAAACAGTGACCGTCCTTTCATACGCACCGAAAGCAGGGGCAAAACCCAACATTCCCAGAAGCAGCAAAACCACATCGGACAGCACGGAAATTATCAGCAGCCGCACCGACAGCGACGAAAACGACTCCGCAAATGAACTTCTTAGCGAGCCCTTGAAAGCCACGGCATTTGCCCCGTACTTCCGCTCCGCCGCTTCCGCTTCCTTGTCGGAAAGTCCCGACAAGCCGTTCAGCTCCGATACTGCCATTTAATTTCACCTGCCAATTCCTTAAATTATCCTTACTTTTATTACCATTCCCCGTGGGTCGGAGGACGCGCGGAAAACCGTTCCGTCCGAAATGCGTATAGCCTGTCCTTTGGGAACGGGATTCCCCTGCGGTGAAAGCATTCCCTCCGCGTGGGTGTTTATCACGAACCATTCGCCGTTGTGGCAGCAAGCGTAAGCCTGCATTGTGCCGTCCGCTTTTTCGTCCGCAAAAATATTGCTGTGGGTGTGCCATTTAAAAAGCGGGGTATTGTTTACAATATCCATTTCGGAATGTTTTTTCCACTCCCCCGAATGTCCCCGCACTTCGGAATAAAGCTCGAACCGCACAACATTCTTCTCCGCTATCCTCTGTCCGCAGAACGGGCAAACGGGATCTGCCGAATCGTAAAGTACGAACCATTTTTTCTCGCAGTCGGGATTTGAACATTTGTGAAGCATATCCCAAGTCTTTACAAGTCCCTGTTCCCATTCCATAGCCGACGGACGCAGCGGCGGGTCGTGCAGACCTTCCGCAAATGCCCGCAGGAACAGCTTTTCCAGAACGGGACCAACGTCTTTGATCGTATTTTTTAGTGAAGCGGGGCGATTTGAACTGTCTTTCGGATCTTCTATGAAAAGCGCCATTTCTCCAAGCCCGAGGAAATCGTCCTTTTCAGCCGATTCCGCGGAGAAAATTTTCGGTCCCATAAGCGGGTGGCGCAGGAAAAGATATTCGTAAATAAGCACCGCCAGCGCGTGCAGGTCGGTCATCGACCCGGGAACTACCCGCCTCGGGTCGTTCCTGTCAAGTTCCATTGTGGCAAGAACTTCGGGAGCAATATAACCCCGCGTTCCCGCAACTTCGGGAGGGAAAAGTCCCGGAACTACCAGTGAATCAATGTCGATAACAACGCAGTTCCCGCTTTTTGGGTCTATGAGAACATTGTTATTTGAAAGGTCGGAATGCGCAAGTCCCGCCTGATGCAAACGCCTTATTGAGCGGGAAAGCAGCAGCGACATCTGCAGCATTGAACGGAAATCTCCCAGTTCGGACTTGTTCAGAAAACGCCTGTTTCCCGAAGTGAACCAGTTGCTTTTCTTGTCCTTGCCTTTCAGTTCCAGAAATTTTGACGCGTGTTCGTCAAAGAAGAAACTTTTCGGGTATGCGGGCGAAACCAGTCCTATTTCCGGCGCCACCACAAGGTCGGTAGGCCAGCAGAATCTTTCCGCAAAATATTTTGCAAGCTTTTCATCTCCGCCCACAGCGCCGCCCTTTGATTCTGGAATTGTGGGGTTGTATCTGCCGATTATCGCTTCAAGGCGGGCAGTCATGTTCCTGTCCACTTTTGACGGGTCGTTGTAGAACTGCACCACATAGGATCTGTCAGGAGCAAAATATGTGTATTTCATGCCGCCCCGGGGCGGGTTATCAGTTATAACATAAGGTATTTTCCTGCCGTTCGCAAGAGTTGCCTCGGCTATCCTGTTCATATGATTCCTCCGGATCAATTTACAGCTAACAAAAATAACGTCCTGTCATCAAAAGAACCCCGTTTCACATAGTTGTCAAGCCATATTTTCAGCATTTCCGCATTGTTCTTTTCATGTGAAATACCAAATGCCGCAAGGGACGCCTGTTTTTGCAGTGTCTTGTTTTCCCAAAACTGTTCAAGGGATATTCCCGCCGCTGCCATGACATTTTCCGAATACTGAAGCGCATATTTCACATCGCTGTCATTTACCCACGGATATGCCACGGGTTCGGGAATGTTCTCCACCCTGCTTTCGGGAATTTCACCGTCAAAGGGAATTATACCGTTCAGTTTCAGATCAATAAACAGGCTCAGAAGCTGCGGATCGTTGGGGTAATAGTCGTCCGCAACGCCGTCAGTCATAAGCATAAGATGCGACATCTTCCCGCGGCGGACTTTCGTCCTTGCCATCAGGCTTTCCTCGGAACGTATATGCTCGGAAATTATAAACTCCGTCTCTCCCGAAAAATTCCCGCCGTCCGCCGTTCCCAGAACTGCAAGGGCGTTCCCGAAAGCCGCATTTTCGTCAACGGCGGCAATAATTCCGTCGCCTATCTGAATTGCGGCGGTGAAGAATTCCCTGCCGTTTTCGGTTTCCACGGGGATCGTCAGCGCGGCAAGGAGCGTGCAGGAGAAATCTTTTATCTCGGGTTCTCTGCCTGCCGCTTCAATGAATTCGGGATAGGTCTTTCTTTTTTCAAAAGCCGCTTCCACAGCCGTGAAAGCCTCGCTGCAGCTTCCCCGCAGGATAAAGGCGATTTCGGAACATATCTTCCCGAAATCCTCGCTGTCAAGAGGTTTTCCGAGAGCCGCCCCATAGTCAGGGAAACGTCTTTTCAGCGCGAAGAACTCCGCTTTTACATAATTCACCACGGCTTCGCAGGCGTATTTTGCGCCTATTCTCGAAAACATCTTTGAGCCTGCTCCGTCCGAAACTGCGGTTATAACACCGTTGTCCACAAACCCGAAAGCAAAGCAGTCGTCACGATTTGAACCGTCATGCTTGTGCTTTTTCCCTCTTACGGAAGCGGCAGTTATCTTAAAACAGCCCTGCGAAACTTCGCTGCACATATCCTCCGAGTATGGTTCGGGAGAATCGGGAACAGGGTTGTATTTCCACATTGAAGCGGTGTGTTCGGTAACGTCTCTGTCGGTGAGAATATTATTATTTTCCATTAAAGCCTCCGTAAACGTCAGGGAACGATAACAAATCCCTGCGGCGGCGGCGGAAGTTCGATATTTGCCCCGGGCTTTGCGTCAAGGCTCTTTGAGGACATCTTTACCGAACTTGATACCCACGCAAAGAACTGCGACAGATCCCCTGCCGAAAGGTTATTCATAAGCAGAACGCAGTCGGTAAGTTCCCTTAATATCGTTGTATCTGCATTTGCGCCTGCCGCACAGGCGATAATATTTGCAGGGTGAGTGCTTCTGAGTTCGGCAGCCGCAGCACGCCATTCATCGGTAGGCGCGCCGTCGGTCAGAATGAAAACCAGCGGTTTCCAGTCGCCTTTCTGCGTTTCGGTGGACTTCCGCACCTCGGCTCGGATACATTCCGCAAGCAGCCTTAACGCCGCACCGAAAGCCGTTGCTCCGCCCGCGTTCAACGGCGGTTCTCTGAACATCATAAGTTCTGTCAGCGGGACTACCTGTCTTGCCGCAGAATTGAAAGTTATCACCGAAAGATATGCTGTTTCCAGCGCCTGCGGGTCGCTCCTCAGTTCCGAAATAAGCGCGCGGACGCCGTTTCTTACGGCTTCTATTGGATCTCCCATCATCGAGCCTGAAATATCCAGCAGCAGATAAACGGGGAGCCGCCTTGTAAATTCTGACATAAAAATATACCTGCCTTTCAAATACGGAAATTTTATATATAAAGACCAAATATCACAGTTTCCGTGAAATGCTTCTCTCAAAACACACCGATGTTATGATTATAACACATTTCGGTAATTATTGCAATAGGAAATGACAAGAATCCGAAATTTTGCAGGAAAACGTCCCCAATGATACTCTGAGGAACATTTCATCTTCCGCAGATCCTGTAAAGATAGCTTCTCCCCCGCTTGCCGATACGTTCAACAGCTCCCGCCGCCGAAAGTATATTCAGCATGAACGAGCCGTAACTCTGACCAACGCCAGATAATTTCCCGAGATCGTATGAAGTAAATTCTTCGGGAAGTCCGTCAGGTATGAAATATCCCCAGCCTTCATCGCCGCCAATGTATATCTCCTCCGCAATATCAAGCGGGATACGATCATATCTCACATAGCCCCGCCGCCTGCCTTTCCCGTTCTTTTCGGGCGGAATGCGGTATTCGTCCACATCGAGCATAACAATGCAAAGTCGGAAATTTTCGTCCGCAAGAAACGGCTTTATTTTATAAAGTTCGGGAAAAACGTCTGACGGTACGCCCGTAACGGGAGACTTGCGGCGTTTTCCCCGTTCCCCCGTGATGGGATCTATGGGGATTATCCACTTGTTTCTCGGAATCGGATACACCACCGTAACCCTGCTGACAGAAAGGAAAACTTCAAGCTTTTTCCGCAGTTTTTCAAATCCCGCCGTCTGGATCTCAATTATGCCGTTTTCCCCCACAATATCCGCAACAAATCCGCCGACCTTCTGTTCATGGCTTTCAGAGTACGGTTCAAAATAGTTTTTAAGTACGGCGTGGACGGTCTTTTCGCCGTAAGTGCCTATGCCCGAACGGCTGCGCTCGCTTCCGACAACATTCCGCACAGAATCGAAAAATTTTTCTCTGTCCGTAAAGATCCTCCTTCCGCAGGGTTTTCAAAACAGTATTTGACCCTGTCCGAAAGCAGATTTACAACGTCCGGACAGGGTCTTTACGATTACTTTCAATCAATCTCTGTCAATGTCGCGCTCGATTATAGCTCCGTCAGAAGCACTTATTTCATAGCTGTACTCCATTTTATTGTAATAAAATTCCACTTCATAGAACTCTCTGCCGTCATCGCGGTCAAACTCGGTCTTTAAACGCTTTACATCGCTTTCCGAAACTCCCGCATCGGCAAAAGCTATCTCCTTTGCCTTTGCTTCGGTGATCTTTTCGCCCGAAGAACTTGTGGCGGCAGGGATCTTCAGATTTTCGGCATCTTTATCAAATGAAAGTATCCTGCCGTTTTCCGCGCTGATCTCATAGTCGTATTCAATGCCGCCCGAGTAGAATTCAACGTCAAAAATGTCAATTCCGTCATCGCGTTCGGCTCTGACGCTGATATATTCCGCATCGGAAGCGGAGATCCCCGCATCGTCAAGAGCGATCTTCTTTGCATCGTCCTCGGAGATCTTCTTTGCAGCGGAAACAGTGGTATTTGCCATTACCGAGTCTGCCGATGTTTCCGTAACGGCAGCAGTTGTATCTGCCGATATTTCGGCGGCTGTGCTTTCGGAAATGCTTTCCGTAACAGCGGGCTGAACTGTTGTTGTATCAAGGGGGTGGGTCTCCGTTTCCTTCTCGATCACAACATCAAGCTGTTCAATGCTTTTGGAAACGATCTCCCCGTTTTCGCAGCTTATTTCATATTCATACTTGTTTTTCAGATCCTTGAATTCAATTTCAAAGATATTTTTGCCGTTCTCGGTATCACGTTTTGCCTTGATGCCGGTCACGTCCGCTTCGGAGACACCCGCGTCCGCAAAAGCTGTCTGCTCCGCATCTTCCATGGTAACGGCATCTTCGGCAGCGGCGGAAGATGTTTCCGCGGAAATATCCGTTACGGAAGCGCTTTCTTTATTTTCGCAGCCGCATAATGCAAGTCCCGCGCAGAGCAGGACAGGTAAAACAAAGTTTCTTTTCATAAAAATTTCTCCTTCCAAAAAATATTACTGTCCTTATTGTTATCAGGACAGCATTGTTTTATTTGTATAATAAATATCATATTTTAAACGAGTCTGCGATGTTCATCAGGCGCTTTGCGTCCTCCATAATATCTTCCGCTTCGCTGCCGCAGTTTTTAATGCGTGAACTTTCAGCAAGCTTTTCGGAAATATCCGAGAATTTCTCCTCGGCAGTCCGTAAATTTCCCGATATTTCCCCGGAAATTTCCCCGATATTTTTAAGCAGTTCCGCAGCTTCTTTTGCGGAAGAATCTGCTTTGTCAAGAAGCGAAGCCGTATCCTTTGCAAGTTCCGTTCCCTCGCTTACCGAAGAGATCACCGCACCGATTATCTCCGCAGTTTTCTTTGCTTCTCCCGAACTGCTCTTTGCAAGCGCCCGCACTTCATCGGCAACTACCGCAAAACCCTTTCCGTACTCTCCCGCCGAAGCCGCTTCAACGGCGGCGTTAAGGGCAAGTATATTTGTCTGGAACGCAATATTCTCTATCTGTCCTATGACAGAATGAATATCGTCCGCGCTGACATTCACGGAAGTTATAGTTTCCGACAGTTCGCCCAGTTTTTTCCGCTCCGCATCAAGATACCCGAAAGCTTCTTCAAGCTTCTCCGACGCCTTTTCTATATATTCCCGCATACGGGCATCGGTCTCCTCTGGAAATTCGTACTTTTCGGACATTTCGGGAACAGTCTGCGAACTCAGTTTCTCCGCATTGTCAATTACCGAACCCGAAACGGAACGTATCTCCCCCACCGTACCCCGCAGCAGTTCTTTCAGCTTGGAAATTGATTCATAGATCACTGCAAGATCCCCGTGATAAACGGGACGTTTTTCGGAAATATCCCCGTCCGCCGCGTCCGAAACAGAACCCGCTATTTCATTTACGCAGCCTTTCAGCGAAGAAACCGTGCGTTCCAAAGCGTTTGCAATCACCGCAATTTCGTCCGAGGACTTTACCTGCGGCACGGGAGAAGTAAGATCGCCCTCCGCAAGTGCGGAGAGCCTGTCCGCTATCTGTGAAACGGGACCGAGAGTTTTTCCCGTGAAAACTGCTATAATTATGCAGAACAGCAGCGCAAGGGCTGCGGAAACAGCAGCTATCACCGCTATTTCCGATGTAAGATCGGGCAAAAGTTCTGCGGGAACAGCGTCAACGCAGACCGTCCAGCCTTCCCTGCCTTCAACATCTGCCTCTGCGGTGTAAATGCCTTCCGCCGATGAGGTGTTTCCTGCAATTATGCTGCCGCCGCTTTTTACATATGCGGAGCTGCTTTTTCCCAATGATACGGGATCTATGGCATCTTCAATGAAACTTCCGTCATAAATGCAGATAAGCACGCAGGCGCGGTTTTCGTCAAGATACTCCATAGGCAGCGAATAGCATACCACATTCCTGCCGTTTAGACTGTACGGCTCGGAAAGCGTGGGAGTGCCTTTTACAGCAGCTTCCGCCGCAGGATTTCCCGAATAGCTTTTCAGACCGTCAAGAGAGAGAAGTTTTTCAGAACAGGCAATGTCAAACGTCACGCCGCTGCCCGAATAGCTTTCGTTTTTAAGTTCCAGCAAACGTATGCGTATCGGGTCGGGAGCGCGGCTCAGAGAAAGATCCGCCGCAACATCGTCAGCGACCGTGGAAATACCGCCGATCTTCCCCGAAAGTGCTTCGGCAGCGGAAGCCGCGCTCTGCTCAATTGCCGAAACAGCCGCAGTTTCCGCAGAACGCTTCGCGGCGGAATATGCAAGGAAAGAGAAAGCCGCAGCCGCAGCCGAAAAGATCAGCAGCGTAAAAATTATCAGTTTTACCTTTATTGAGCGGCGCATGATCTTCTCTCCTTCCCCATAAAATTCTTCAGAATTACATACACATACATTATACAACAAATAAGCATAAAATGGAATAATTTTCGACGAAATATATATGTAAATATTTTATGAACATTCCCTGATATGCAGGAAAATTCATGAGCGAAAAGCAGAAATAAAGCGCTTCAGAAAATATATCCTGATTTAATGGAAAACATTTTGCATTGACTTTAATTGCCTTGAATGGTATCCTCAAATTAAGGAAGATATTTTCCTGAAAAAGAAATAAGGAACATATTTTTCAAAATTATCTGTCAGGAGGTATATTTAATGAGACTGAAAAAGCTGACAACGGCAGCAATTGCCTGTGTTTTCGTGTTCGGAGCGGCTTTCGGAACGCTTGCCATGAATAATGAGAAAAACGCTCAGGCAATATCCGCCGCAGTTTATGACAGCGACGAACTTGCAGAATATGCCGACAGGATAGCCGAACTTGTAAACGCTCAGCGGAATGCTTACGGACTGAATAAAGTTGCGCTTTCTCCCGTGCTTTGCGAAGCTGCAAACACAAGAGCAAAAGAGCTTATAACATCATTCTCCCACACCCGTCCCAACGGAACGAGCTGCTTCACGGCGATCACCGAACTTGGGGTATCCTACAGCGCCGCAGCGGAAAATATTGCGTATGGTCAGAAAAGTCCCGAAAGCGTTATGAAAGCGTGGATGAACTCCGAGGGACACCGTGCAAATATCCTCAATGCGGACATGGAATACATAGGCGTCGGAGCAGTGTATAAAAACGGCGTTTATTATTGGTCACAGTTCTTTGCGGCATCGGAAAAGCTTGCTCCCGAAGTTCCCGAAGAAACAGCACCGTCCGCTCCCGAAGTTACCGCTCCTCCCGAAACAGAGAAGAAGCCTTCCGAAACTACGGTAACGCAGACTCCCAGGCCTGCGGAAACTACCGCTCCAAAGCCCGAAACGGAAGCTCCCAAGCCTGCGGAGACTACTGCTCCAAAGCCCGAGACGGAAGCTCCCAAGCCTGCGGAGACAACTGCTCCAAAGCCGGAGACGGAAGCTCCCAAGCCTGTTGAAACTACCGCTCCTGCGCTTCCCTGCGAAACACAGTGTTCCGTTGATTCCGACGGCAAGATAAGCTGCACGCCATGCACGCCTTGTGAAACGCAGTGTTCCGTAAGTCCTGACGGTCAGATAAGCTGCACTCCATGCATGCCTTGTGAAACGGAATGTTCCGTAAATTCCGACGGTCAGATAAGCTGCACGCCATGCACGCCTTGTGAAACGCAGTGTCCCGCAGATCAGAACTGTTACGGAGATCCGGGCAGCGGAAACTGCAATACGGGCAATTCCTGTCCGCTGCAAAATCAGGGGCAGAACATTCTTGAATGGCTGCTTCCGCAAATAATAAACTCGGGAAACTGCAATTCATCTGCATCAAATAACGGAAATTGCAGCACTTCTTCAAACTCGGGAAGCTGCGGCAGCTCATACGGATATTCCCCCGACTGTAACGGCGGAAGCTGCGGAAATTCCCGGAGCAATAACGATAACTACTTCTTCGGCGTTGAAAAATACATCGGCGGCGACAGTCCCACCTGTTGGGGAAACTGATCGGACGTAAACAATCGGGCTGCCGCGTATCCTTCCGCGGCAGCTCCGTTTTGTAATTTTTTGATACTCAAACGTTTTCGGCGAACTTTTTTGTAAAAAATAAACAACAGTAAAAGTATAATATTATAAAAAATCCCATTGATTATTTTGCAATTTTTTGTTATAATTAAATTATTAAAAATATCGGAAACGTTCGCAAAACTTTTATTATGCGAAATTTTATCCGAATTTTAATGGCGGCTTTATGCCGTAATTTTTAAGGAGGTTACATATGAAAAACACTAAGAAAATTCTTACCGGGCTCCTTGCCCTGACAATGGTTGCAGGTCTTTCTGCCTGCGGCGGCGGAGACGATTCTACCGGTGGAAACGGCGGAAACGGCGGAGCTGCTGACGGCGGCGATGCTGCTGAAGTTACCACCACCACTGAAGGCACTACCACAACTCAGGCTACTGTTGCTGTAAATACAGAAGGTCTGAAGGGCGATGAGCAGGCAGTTCTGGACAGCGTTATGGCTACACTCCCCGATGCCGATGTTGAAAATAAGGAAGTTAAGTGGCTCGCTCACTACACCAAGAACCCCGGCACGGACGGTCAGTCCAAGGGCGTTGGTCTTGAAATGTTCGAGCAGAAATACGGTATGCACATCAAGGACTACAGCACAACATGGGATACTCGTTGGGACGACCTTTCCACCTACGTTCTGGGCGGCGAAGGTATCGACATCTGGCCCGGCGATGATACCGCTAACTTCCCTAAGGGCGTTATCAGCGGAATGTTCCAGCCTGTAGATGACTATATCGACATCAACGACGCTGTATGGCAGAACACAAGAGCCGGTATGGATATATTCAGCTTCGGCGGAAAGCACTTCTCTTTCGTTACACAGATCACTGCTGAGCAGGTTTGTATCTATAACAAGTCCACTATCGAAGAAAACGGTCTGGACGATCCTTGGGAGCTTTATGAAGCAGGCAACTGGAACTGGGATACCTTCAAGGGTATGCTTCAGGACTTCGTTGATCCCGAAAACGGACTTTACGGTCTTGACGGCTGGTACTATGAGAAGTCTCTCTGGACTTCCGCAGGCGCAACAGCTGTAGGAAACGTTGACGGTCACGTTGTAAGTATGCTGAGAGATCCTATCGTTGAAAAGGCTGAAAACTTCGGTTATGAGCTTTTCCAGGACGGTCTTATCATGGATCTTTCCGAATATAACTGGGCTATCCAGCCTCAGTTCATGGGCGAAGGCAGAGAACTGTTCCTTATGTGGGGTTCTTGGGGAATCCAAGGCGCTCCTGAAACATGGATGAGCAAGCTTGATCCTGCCGACATCGGTATCGTTCCCGTTCCTTCACCTGCAGGTTCCGATCCTTACGGTGCTGCTACTATCGCAGGATATGCACTTTGTAAGGGTGCTGCTAACCCCGAGGGTGCTGCTCTGTTCGCTACTTGTGAGATCGTTGCAGCTAACAGCGATGAAGCTAAGACTATCAGCGACAGAAAGGCTATGGACGACAACCAGTGGTCTCAGGAAGTTATCGACAGGATCAATGTCTGCAACGACTTGGTTCGTCAGTATCCTGTATTTGACTTCGCTTCAGGCTGCTCCACAGATATTGCCGACTACACCGTTAATACCTCTGATAACGGTCTGAGAGTTCCTTTCCACGGAGGCAGTGACTGGGCTACAGAGCGTGAGAAACTTGCTGATGCTATCGACAGCATGGTACAGGAAGTAGATTCTCAGCTTCAGGCTAAGATCGCAGAATTCTAAGGTTTTTCATAATAACTTCTATCCCGCCGCGTCATATGATGCGGCGGGATTTTTTATTTTTATACCGTTGACAACCGTCTTTCTTTCTGATATAATTTAAAATGTAGAATTATGTGCGGAAATATATGAAATAATAAGAAAATTTCCGCCGCGGAGGAAGGGATCTTACTTGAAAAAGAAAATCAGAACTTTTATATTGGCTGCTGCACTTTGCTTCTCTCAGATCCTGCCGTCAGGCTCGGACATTTATACCGCAAATGCCGACAACAGCGGCGCATCTGTAGAAATACGGATAGCAGATAAGGAAGCGGATCATCTCAATATCGGCGACAAATTCTATGCGGACGTTTCCGTTGCCCCAATGAGATGCAGTACATTTGCGCTTAATGCCGTCTGGGACAGGGATCAGCTCGAACTTACAAATGCTGTTTCGGGAAGCGGAGCTTTTGACAGCAAAACATCTCCGCTGACATATCTCCCCTTCTCTAAAAGCGGCGGAAATGTTTCCGCCGAACAGTCGCTGGCAAATTACCGTGACGGTCTTGCCGATGATGTCTGCGTTTTCGCTTTCTCATCTCCTACAGACGTAAATTGCAGCGGAACAGTCGTAACTCTTGAATTTACCGTCAAGGATAACGCGGAAAACGGCATTAGCCGCGTGGAAGTTTACTTTGACGAGGACGAGCCTCCCAAGAACATTGCTTCGGAAAACATCAGGATCACGCAATCCACAGACGAAGAGCATGACGGCATTGCCGAAGCGGACATAACGGGTGGGATCCATGTTGATACGGGAATAAACGGATTTGATCTCGGAAATTTCCCCGGAAAACTTGAACCGGAATTTTCGCAGGATATACGGGATTATGACTATATCATTCCCAAGGACGAAAGATATGTTCCCCGCGTAAGCGCACTGCTCGATGAAGGCGTTACTGCGGATATTGTTCAGGCTGACAGTATCGGGGACACTGCGGTGATAAGAGTCAGCGCAAAAAGAGAAACTGTTTACAGGATAAACTTCGTTGAGGACAATTCAAACAAGGCATATGCGCCTGTTATCTTCCCCGCTTCAAGACCTGTCCTCAGAGATACCGACATTTACATATACGCAAAGGGCGATGTTTACTTTACACTGGACGGCACCGACCCTGATATGTTCTCAAACAGATATTACAACTATATTTCCGCAGACGATTTCGGTCTGCCGCAGGAATATAAGACCATAACGGTCAAGGCAATCTCCTACGAGGAAGGAAAAGAACCCAGCGACATAGTTACAGCGGAATTCCAATTGCCCGATACGTCGCTGAAACTCGGCGGGATAACGGTCAGCGGCGCAGCTATTCCCATGTCCGATGCGGACAGTTTCATTTATCAGATAAATTATAATGATTGGAGATCGGGCAATAATCTTTACACTATAGACGCAAAAGCGCTGCTTCCCACATCAAATGCATATGCAGAACCGTCCGCCGTATCATTTGACAGCATTGACGGCAAGGGCAGCGAAAAGAAGATCAGCATAACGGTCTCATCGGCGGAAGGCGATTCAAAAGTATATGATCTGACTTTGCGGCTGCTTGACTGTGCTCACAGCAGTTTTGAAGAAGAAGATACTGCCGATTGCAGCCATTCGGGACTTTATATAACAAAATGCAGTATCTGCGGAAAGGTGATCGGCGAAGACTTTTCGGAAGCCTTCGGACATTATGCGGGAACACCGCAAGTCACAGCTTCGACCTGCGATTCCGAAGGAAGCATTGTAACTTACTGCGTTATCTGTCAAAAGGAAATTTCCCGTGAGATCACACCCGCCGCAGGAAAACATATATGGTCGGAAACTTCGCAGAGCGGCGGCGTTCTTCACAGAAAATGTTCCATCTGCGGCACTTCCGAAGATCTGACGATCTATTCCGCATCATCAGACGATCATACTCACAATTTCAACGGATCATCTCAGACTGTAATAGGATCGACCTGCACCGACAAAGGAGTTATGAGAACATACTGCTCCGCACCCGACTGCACAGCTTATATTGAAGAGAGCATCCCCCTGAAAGAGCATACTCCCGCCGCACCCGAAGAAACAAAAGCTTCCTGCACATCGGAAGGCAGCATTGTCACAAAATGCGCAGACTGCGGAAAGATCATAAAAACAGAAGTTGTCTCCGCTCTCGGACATAAATTTGAATTTGAAAAAGTAAGCCCTTCCTGCTCCGAGGACATAACTCTCACCGCAAGCTGCCTGAACGGCTGCGGAGAAACGCTGACTTACATCATACCCCGTGCAAAGCACAATTTTTCCGTTCAGAAATTCGATAAAACAGGACACTGGTATGAATGTTCCGTATGCGGCGCAAAAGACAAAGTCGAACCTCATATAAAGGACACCGAAGGCGTTCCCACAGGAGAACCGGGAGTCAAGAATTTTTACTGTACAGAATGTGAATACATCGTATCCACAGAGACCGAAGTCACATTTGAAGATCCGGGAACGCATATCCACCATTTCGGAAACGAATGGCAGAGCGATACCACAAAGCACTGGAAAGTCTGCTCGGAATGCGGTGAAAGATCGGAACTTGGTATCCACATTGAAGACGGCGGAGTAAACATCGGCGGCGTTATAAACTACTCCTGCGCGGTTTGCGGTCAGCTTATCAGAACAGAAACAGCAGAGTCAAGCCACAAACATACAATATCCTACTCCGACCTTTTTGAAAGCGACAGCACAGCACATTGGCACGTCTGCCGCGGCTGCGGTGAAATATTCGACCGTTCGGAACATATTGAAAACAGCGGAGTCATTACCAAAGATGCCGCTATCGGTTCTGAAGGAGTAAAAACATATTACTGCGCGGTCTGCGGATATGAAATGCGCAGCGAGGTCATTCCCGCAATACCTGCTCCCAAAAAAGATCCCAATGTCAATTTTGAAACTGTCGGCAGCGCGGAAAAGGTAGAATTTACCTATATTGATGAAAACGGCGATGAACAGACCGTTCCCGAAAATGAAACCTCGGAAATTTTCCCGTATGTTGAGGACGCCGACATGGGAATGTCCTCGGAGGAAAAACTCAGGGAAACATACGATGCGGACGCTGTGGCAATATATGACATTTCGCTTTTCTATAATAATATTGAAGTTCAGCCTGATAATATCATCAGAGTGTCACTTCCCGTTCCCGAGGGACTGAAAGGCGAAAAGCTGACGGTTTACCACAGAAATTCCGAAGGCGGCTTTGACGCCATGCCAACAAGTTTTGAAAGTTCCGCAAATATGCTGAGTTTTGAAACGGATCATTTCAGTATTTATGTACTTGCCCAACCTGCCGATAATGGAACGGAAAATAATGAAGGCGAAGGAAGCGGCTCGGGAGAAGCATTTCCGACACCGCCTCCCTACCCTTCCGGAAACTATCCTTCACATGATCGTCCCGAACTTCCCGATGATTACGGCAACCCTAATATCTTTGGCGCGCCGGGAGGATACAAGAATAACGGACAAGGTGAAGACGTCAGCTCGGCGGCAGGTCTGAAAGCAGTCCTCGGACAAGCAGGAAATTTTGTTTACGTCGGAACGATATTCATTATTGCAGGAACAGCATGGCTCATTTGCAGAAGATTTGTAAAGAAACGCAAAAAACAGTAAAGAAATATCCCCGTTCATTTCAATTGTGAACGGGGATATTTTTAATTTCTTCTCAGCATCTGGAATACCGCAAGGACCATTGTAAATACAATGTTGTATATGACCGCCATAGTAGCGGAAAGTTCCTGAAAACTGTTCAGCACCACCATTACAATGCATATCAGTATGCCGAGGAGCATGGACACCGCCTGTATGCCAATCCCCACTCCGATGGTACCTCTCATGTGAATGCAGCTTACTATCAGCGAGGACAGCGCCGAAAACTTTCCTGAGCAGGCAAGCGTTGCTCTCTGCTTTACCTGATATGCCGTTACCTCGTTAAATTGCTCATGTACCCTGAAAGGAATAAGCTTCAGGTGTTCGGGAGATATTTCAAAAAGCTCCGACAAGCGATTTATTGATACTAACGAATCCACCGAGCGTATCATTACATATACGCCGTTCTTCTGCAATTCGCGGAGCGCGCGGCTTATTTCCATTGTCGGCGTTATCTCAACAAGGAACATTGCTGAAAGTTCTCCCGATATGGAAAGATATACCGCCTGCCTTCCGCTGTCGGTGTATTCTTTTTCCTTTGCCTCGGAAGGCATTCCGTCAATGCTGTGATTTACCATAAGTTCGCGGTTTCCAAGAAGTACGCGCTTGTTGTTTATCCAGCCGCAAAGACCCATTGAATCTTCAAATATATAGCTTTCCACAGGATCGAGAAGTTCCGTTTTTCCCGCAATTATATCGTAAAACATATTTTTAAGTATGCTTCCCGCCTGTGTGGTAAGGCTTGCAGCTTCGACAATGGCTTCATCTATCCGCGTATCGGAGAAAACTTTTATCGCCGAAAGCTTTACGCTTCCCTGCGGGAAAAGATCCTCCGCGTCTATAAGCACGCTGTTAGTGTCGGCAAATTCGTCAATGCAGTCAAATCCGAGTATAACGCCCTGATTTTCGGCATTTTTCTTTGCCGCTCTCAGCATGGGGAAATTTACTATCAGCATTACGGTAAATCCCGTGCAGATGGCTATTACTCCGACAAACACCGAAATTCCAATATATATCGAGGAAGTGCCATATTCCGCCCTGCCTACAAATCCTGCAATTACACCTATGATCGCTGCGGCAGCAAGCACTATCGGGGTAAAGATCCTGCAAAAACTGTCCGTGCTGTCATTTGCGTAGGAAGTTTTGAGAAATTCCGAAAGGAACTCCGTCTTGCGCATTGATGCAAGCTTCGGGAAATCGCTAAGCGCGCCGCGGGTGAAATTCTGCGCGGTCTCCTCGTCCGTAACCGGGAAAACAGCGTATTTGTCGCCGCTTTCGGAAACGAACCTGAAACTTTTCTGAGTTCTCATCACAATGAAAAGTTTTCCCACAGTGTTGAACATAAGCGACGCGATCGCCACGGGGATATAGACATGAACAAGACTTCCCCGCACAAGATTTGTATTTGCGAACATTATCATAACCGAAGCTATCGACGCCACCGTGGAAACAGCGCATAAGCTGTCGCAGTCCGCTTTGAAGGACACTATCTTTGAAAGTCCGCAGGAGATCACCGTATAGCTTGAAAATGCTGCAAACAAACCGATTATCGCATTCACGAAAAGGTAAGTATTTGTCTGGGTGCGTTTGTTTAAAAGTTCCATTATCGGCAGTGCCTTCGTGTCGTTGGCAACGGCAATGTAGAAGCTTGCCGCAAAGCAAAGCACAAGAACCATAAGTCTCAGTATAAGACTGCCTTTAAGCTGGGCAATATCATGAGCAATGGACGGAGCATCGTCAAAGCTTTCAAAATCGTCAATGACCTTTGGCTGCTGATCCTCTCCCGTTTCCTCGTCCGAAACGTACTCCTCATCGCCCACAAGCACAAAGTCCTTTATCTTCTTGCTTCTGCGCTCTTTCAGAGCGTTTATCTTTTCAATTTCGTTCTGATCCTTGTCAATTGGAATATCCGCAGAAGTGTTGGGAAGTATCTTATCATCAAGATCAAGATCGATATCCGAAATTGACTTTCTTTCGATAGGAGCAACGTGCTGCGTGCGGGAAATGCGCTCCCGTCTGGCTTTCATCATTCCGTCCAGAAGCTCCGTATTGCCAGAAATTCCGTCCTCATCGTCCTTGGGTATGAGCCTTGTAAAGAAGTCGGTTATCCCCTTGTGCATGGTATGCTGTGAACTTTCCTTTTTGGAAACGATACTTTCTTTTTCGGAATACTCGTTAAGTATATCATCAAGATTTGTTTCGCTTATAGCGGAATACTTTTCAAAGGGATCCTCTGCGGTCGTTCCGCTGTCCTCACCTGCGCCGCTTATCGGCGGTTCGGGA
The DNA here is from genome assembly GCA_947626755.1 of uncultured Clostridia bacterium. Classification (GTDB taxonomy): domain Bacteria; phylum Bacillota; class Clostridia; order Oscillospirales; family Ruminococcaceae; genus RGIG8773. The sequence goes on along the minus strand of CANQTP010000024.1, from coordinate 4,057 downwards.
GCTCTGGGAGCAGCAGCGGGCGGCTGCTTATTTTCTTTCTTTCCGAAAATTGATCGTATACCCTGCTTTATGTCGTTTTTGACATCTTCGGGACTGCGTGTTTCTTCCTTATCGCCGTAAAGATCGGGAGTATCGAATTTTTCCGAAAAAGATCTTTCAGGCTTCGGCTCCGGAACGTAATTCTCTGCGGAAGTGCGTTCCTTCACGCCGTTGAAAGCTTCGGAAAGCTTATCGTATTTTTTCTCAAATTCATCATCGGATACTGTCTGCCTGACGGGCTTTTTCGCGCCCTGCGGCTTCATTCCGATGTCTTCCGAAGCGGCATTTACCCGTTCAAAAATATCTGTATTATGGAGCGTCACCTTATCTTCTGCGGGAACATCGGCTTTCTTTTCCGAAGGATCTTTATAGTTCCCTATAAGGTCGTCGATGTCTATATCATGTCCCGATGAGCTGTCTCCGGAATATTCATTTAAAATATCATCTATTGAATATTTGCCGTCAGCCAAATCCAAACTCTCCCTTCCGAATCAGCCGCGCCCATTGCGCTGTCTCACTGTTTCATACATAAATATCCCCGCCGCCACGGAAGCGTTAAGGGAAGTTATTTTTCCGTACATAGGCAGTTTAAGCAGGAAATCGCATTTTTCCCGCACAAGTCTGCCCATTCCGAAGCCTTCCGAACCTATTACCAGTCCGACAGCTCCTGTCATATCCGCTTTAGTGTAATCGTCACCCGAAGCGTCAGTGCCGTATATCCACACGCCGTTTTCTTTGAGAACATCAATGGCGGCGGGAATGTTTGCCACCCGAGCAGCAGGAAGCCAGCTTGCCGCCCCTGCGGAAGTTTTGAAAACCGTGTCATTAAGAGCAGCGCTCCTGCGCTTCGGGATAATGATCCCGTCCGCGCCAGCCGCTTCCGCAGTACGTATTATCGCGCCCAGATTATGGGGATCTTCTATTTCATCGCAGATGATTATAAACGGCTTAGTTCCTTTCTTTTCGGAAACAGCAAGAATGTCCTCAACGGTAACATACTCCGCACAGGCACCGCTTGCCGCAACTCCCTGATGTGAAGCGCCGCTGCACATTTCCGACAGTTTCTTATCAGTCACCTGCTTGACCACAATGCCTTTTTCCTTTGCTAAACGGCATATAAGCCCGAGACTGCCGCCCTCTCCGCTTACATAAACGGTATTCAGGCTTTTGCCTGCTTTAAGTGCTTCTATAACAGGATTTCTCCCCACGATAAGGGAAGTTTCCGCACTTTCACGAAGTGCATCTCCGCCGCTGTCGGGCTTTTGTGTTTTTTTATTATAATAAGGCATGGCTACCTCCGAAAAATCACAAACATACTTATTTTAATTATAGCACATAGTCTTTAAAAACACAATATATTTGCAAAAATTTTAAAAAAATTTATAAATTTAAGCAATACCGCGCGGTTATTATGCAGAATAAAATATCCCGCATTTCGCGGGATAAAAACACAATATCCAAAAATTCCCGACGATCAATGCCTGACCGTCGGGAAATCATCTTATAAAACAGTGACCTTGTTTTTGCCCGTCTTTTTAGCCTGATACAGTGCCATGTCAACACGCGTACAAAGGCTGTCCAACGTATCCTCCGCTTTAGCCTGCGTAACACCGAGACTTATCGTCTGGGAACGTATCTCAGCGACCGATGTGGCTTCAAAACATTTGCGGATAAGATTTGCAATAAACGAAGCAGCGGCAATTTCGGTATCGGGAAGTACGAGCATGAACTCCTCTCCTCCCCATCTTCCTGAGGAGAAGTTTGAAAGCGAATTTGTCTGCTCGTCTTTCAGTATATTTGAAAGAGCAATGAGCACCGCATCACCCTTCTGGTGACCGTATGTATCATTTACCTGCTTGAAATTGTCAATATCTAACATAATAAGGGAAAAATCTGCATTATTCACATCGGAAAGGCAGTATTCAATTCGCTTCTGGATCTCGGCACGGTTGTAAAGTCCCGTAAGACCATCAGTTATGGCAACAGCTTCCAGATTCTTGTTTGCGATCTCAAGCATACTGTTAAGCTCTTCAAATTCGATAGTCGTTGCGCTGATGAACGTTGCAAAACGCGAAACCAGAGGAACTTTTGAAACACTTGTGTTATTTTCCTGAGCAGGAGCATCGTAAGAAGGTGCTTTTGCATCGCCTTCACGCATTGCGGCAACGACAAGCGTTACATTGTGCTGATTGAGGAATTTTCCAGATCTGATGAACTCGCCGTGTGAAAAAAATCCTGTTGACGGAGCAATGTTTCTGAAAGGTTCAAGCTCATATGTAGGCTCTGTGGAACTCCAGAAAGTTTTTCTTGCTGCGCAGGAAAAAATATGCAGAACATCGGGACTGAAATCTCTTATGCGGCGGCTTTCCGTTTCAATACTTTCAAATATTGTCTTGGGATCGCCGTATGAAAGTCTGACTGTAGAGCCGATATTTATATCCGAGGACATTGTTATGGAGTTGTCCTCATTGCTTGCCACGGGAACACGCAGTATGGTAGTTCCGTTATGCTCATAGAAAAGGGGAAATTCAAGGGTATTGTAGAAAAAGTTCTCATCATTGTTGATGTTGAGATACTTATGATAAACTTCATATGCAGGAATGCCGTTAAGCTCCTGAAGAAGGCTTCCGTTTGATTTTGTAACGGTGAACTTTCTTCCCAGAGGTTTCCAGCCTGTCATTTTTATTGAATCAACATGGAAATCGTCTCCGCCGTAAAAAGCAACGATAACGGAGCTGGTTGAATATCCGCCGTCGCTTGAAAAAACGCAGCAGTCATCGCTTGTTATATCATCGCTGCAGGTCACGCCGCCGAAGATCTGTATATCCTCGCGCAGACCGTTGAGACCATCGCAGAATTTTGTTGTAGAACCTTCAGGAATGGAAAAATAAAGTTCAATTGCTTTTACCCAAGGATTGCTGTCAGCTTCGGCAATGATCCTCTTGGTTATTGCGGTCATTGATTCCTTTCCGAAATCATACTGATGGACCATGAATTTAGTGCTTTTCTTTTCAAAACAGGTAGCAAAAACGACTATTTCATCGGTCACCTGACAATCCATGATATTACCGCTTGTGGAACAGCCAATATACGGAACGCCGGGAAAAATTTTCTCAACAGCATCCGCGAGCTGAGAAGTAACTTCCTCTTCAAGCACTTCTGAAAATATCTGGAACATTACCTGTGACATAGTGCCGTTTTCTTCACAGCTTTTCTTAAAATTTTCAAGTTCTTCCCTGAGTTCGGTCTGTCCGCCGCAAGCGATCTGCAATTGTTTCATATTGATCCGTTCCCTCCTGAAAAGTTTATTTTTTCATATTATATACCCAAATCCGACATTTGTCAAGTGAAATATTAAAAAATTTAACCGCAAAAAAAAAAAAAAAAAGTAATCATTTGATAATATTTTATTCATTATCGTTGCTTTTAAGTTCCGAAATTACTTTAATAAAGCTTTCCACATCGTTGAAATCCTTGTTGACCGAAGCAAAGCGCACATAAGACACCTGATCTATCTCCTTAAGTCTGACAAGGACTATCTCGCCGATCTCGGCGGAAGTGATCTGATTTCCGCCCGCATATCTGCTTTCAACACATTCAACTATGTTATTTATATCGTCCGCAGAGACGGGACGTTTCTTAACGGCTGTAGAGATACTTTTTATAAGCTTATCCTTATCAAACAGTTCCGTACTGTTGTCTTTTTTCATAACGAGCAGCGCAGGCATTTCAACGGATTCATAGGTGGTAAAGCGTTTTCCGCAGTTCGTACATTCACGCCTGCGGCGTTTTTTGCCGTCTACCGAGCGGGAATCCACGACTTTTGTATCTTCAAAACCGCAAAACGGGCATTTCATGCGCACATCTCCCTTCATTTCATATTGATCCACAAATTAATTATACACGATTTTACTTAATTTGTCAATACATTTTTAAAGTTATGTATGTGTCAAGCAAAAGTAGGCAAGCCATAGAAAATTCATCACAATATATAAACTCAGAAGCACAGATCTGTTAA
>CANQTP010000023.1 GCA_947626755.1 uncultured Clostridia bacterium | reverse complement strand
GTGCGTATGAGATCCTTTGGTTTAGGTGAGGTGATCGGCAAAGGTCCCGTCAACATTACATACCGCATAATCCAGACTGGCGGGACGTTAAAGGGCGCGTATGCGGAAATAATAGACAAAGTAAAAGAGGCGGGTGCAGAATGAGGATAGGAAAGACAAAAGTGTGGTCCGGGGAAACAGTGCTGATAAAAACACGCGATTTAAAAGGGCGTGTTTCGGGTATGCGGAGATTTACGTTGCTTGCGGTGGTAAAGGGTTCGGTCATTGTTACGCCGTGCAGACCGAAGTGTGATAACAAAAGCTACACGCTGAAAAGAGCGTTATCCCTCTTTGAAAAGCAAACTCGGATGCACGGAATAGCGGAGGAGATCGCCGTTTTCCCAGTACAGGATTGTGTAATACCCGAAACGGAACAGGGGGTGAAAAGATGATTATTATAACAGATGACAGACGCAGGTTGCTTAATATCCCACTTGATAGTCTTAAAACCATTTTTGTGGAAAAAACAGACGATAAATACCAAGTTGTAGCTATAAACGATAACGAGGGTTACACGGAAAAAAGCATCATCGGCGTTTATAAATCTCTTGATAAAGCGGAAAGCATAATCTACTGCATAGGTCAAAAACTTTTACAAGAGGAATATGTAATCATACTTTAAGCATAAAAAAACAGTGCCACATAAAAGTGACACTGTTTTTCTTTGCGTTCACACTATCTCTGAAATATCAAAACTTATGCAAAACACGTTACCAAACCACTTTATGTGGGGTTCGGATGTGTACGCAATGGTGGAGCATAGGGGACTTGAACCCCTGACCCCCACACTGCCGGTGTGGTGCGCTCCCAACTGCGCTAATGCCCCATGGGATATTTTTACACTGCTGTTTTCTGCCAAAATGTTCCAAAATAAGACCGCAGACTCGGATATTCCTGCCGAATCCTGCTTTTTGGTGCGGGTGACAGGACTTGAACCTGCACGTCCCGGACACCGGATCCTAAGTCCGGCGCGTCTGCCAATTCCGCCACACCCGCCGATCAACATAGCCTATTATACATTATAAAATGACAATTGTCAAGGGGAAATTTTTAAAATTTACAGCAATTTTTTGCCGTTTCTGCCGAACTATTGACATTTCCGCTCCGAAAAGTTATAATTATTATTGGGCATTGTGCCAAATACAGATAAAGAGGGGATAATTTATGAATTATGAGATCAAGGGAACGCCTTTCCCGACCGTTATCTGCCGTCTTGAAAGCGGCGAGACCGTCTGCTGTCAGAAAGGCGGCATGGCGTGGATGTCTCCTAATATGCAGATGTCAACGAACGCAGGCGGCAGTATCAGCAAAATGCTGAGCCGCGCTGTTTCGGGAGAATCGGTCTTTCAGAATAAATACACGGCTTCGGGCGGCGTTGGCGAGATAGCATTTGCCGCTTCCGTTCCCGGCAATATACTTCCTTTTGAAATTTCGGGCAGCCGTCAGATAGTCGCGCAGAAGTCCGCATATCTTGCTTCAACAGAAAATGTAAATTTAAGCATATTCTTCCAGAAGAAGTTCGGAGCGGGTCTTTTCGGCGGAGAAGGTTTCATTATGCAGAAGCTGAGCGGCGAGGGCATTGCTTTTCTTGAAATAGACGGAAGCGTTATAGAATATGACCTTGCGGCAGGGCAGTCGATACTTATTGATACGGGCTATCTTGCGGCTATGGATATTACCTGTACGGTGGATATCGAGTCGGTAAAAGGTGTGGGAAACGCTATCTTCGGCGGCGAAGGGCTGTTCAATACGAAAGTCACAGGTCCGGGACACATCTGGCTGCAAACCATGCCGATACTTTCATTTGCGGGCGCTGTCCGTCCGTATATTGTCACGAACAGATAAGCGAAAGCCGTTCTCCGACTTGGGGAACGGCTTTTTACTATGCTTTACTCATCACTATCGGCAGTTTCCGGAGTGGGAACGGCAGTCTTGCTTTCAAGCTCCTGCCCCAGAAGCGTGGGAAGTTCCATGCCTGCCTGTTTGAAAACTTCATTCAGCGGCGGAACGGACTTCATCATTCCCGAAATAAAATCCGCGGTGGCGGTGCTTCCGTCGGAGTTTTTGCCGCCGTCCCAGACAGTTACCTTGTCTATCTTGATGTTCTTGATAGCGTCTACTTGTATCCTCATCAGATCTTCAAGCTTGTCGGCAATTACCATCTTGACAGCGGAATCCGCATCTCCCGCAGCGTCAACAAGCGCGCGCATACCTTCAGCCTGTTTCTGGAGAATTTCCATAGCACCCTTTGCTTCGGCTGCCATTTTTGCGTAGATCGCGTCCGCTTCGCCTCGTGCTTTGCGGCGGAGAACTTCCGCTTCGGCTTCTGCGGCGATCTCGGCTTTTTCCTTTTCGATCTGCGCCTTTACGATAACGTCCGCTTTCTGAGTTGCCATTTCCAGTTCGGCACGCTTATTTTCGGCTTCCTGCTGGGCAATATATGCTTCTTCCTTTGCCTTTGCAGCCTGAACTGCTTCGGCAGTGATTGCAGTCTTGAGGGCTTCCGCTTCTTTTTCGCGGCGCTTTGCTTCGGACTGTGCAACGGCGATCTTTGCGTTGTTTTCACCTTCGATAGCGGAAGCGTTGGCGGCGGCAACTTGTATACGCTGATCCTTCATAGCGTTAGCCTGACCGATCTCACCGTCGCGGCTTGTTTCTGCAACGGCAACTTTTGCGTCGTTGGTAGCTTTCGCATCAGCTTCTGCTTCTTTCTGACGGCGGATAGCTTCCGACTGAGCAACAGCGATCTTCGCATCGTTTTCACCCTCGATGGCGGCAGCATTTGCGGCGGCAACTTGTATACGCTGATCTTTCTTGGCGTTTGCTTCACCGATTGCACCGTCTCTGTCCTTTTCAGCAACGCTCTTTTTGGCGTCATTTATAGCCTTTGCGGCGGCTTCTTTACCGAGAGCGTCTATGTAACCCGATTCGTCGTTAATATCGGTAACGTTTACGTTTATGAGCCGCAGACCGATCTTTTTAAGCTCGATCTCAACGTTGTTTGAAACTGCAACAAGGAATTTATCGCGGTCGGTGTTTATTTCCTCAATGTCCATTGTAGCAATTACAAGGCGCAATTGTCCGAAAATAATATCCTTTGCAAGTTCCTGAATTTCCATCATTTTCAGACCGAGGAGACGTTCAGCGGCATTCTGCATAATACCCGGCTCGGTGGAAATTCCTACCGTAAATCTTGACGGAACGTCAACACGGATATTCTGCTTGGAAAGCGCGTTTTTCAGGTCAACGTTAATGGAAATAGGCGTCAGGTCAAGATACTGATAAGACTGGATAATAGGCACGATAAACGCCGCGCCGCCGTGGATACATTTCGCACTGCGCGCCTGACCGTTCTTGTCTGTGCCGACCTTACCGTAAATTACCATTACCTTGTCGGACGGGCATTTTCTGTACCGTGACAGGATAGCCGCAACTGCCGCGAAAAGCACCACGACAATTACGCAAATTGCTATAAGGGTTTCGATGTGTTCCATATAAAAGACCTCCTAATTTATTAGAGTTGAGAGCAGGCTGAGCCTGCACGCTTTCAGGCTTTGCTTGGTGATTTCACGCATATGTATACCGTGCATTAAGTAAAGTTAAGTCTGCAAAAGTATTGAGAATTGGAATATAAGTGTTTCTGCAATAACTCCACTCTTCACTCCCCACACTCCACTCTTTAATTACGCATTTATCTTAATCGCGTTCTACAACGAGCGTTTCTCCGTTAAGGTCGGTAACTCGCACCTGCGTGCCTGTTTTCAGAACTTCACGGCTGTAGGAAACAGCTTCGCATTCCATGAACCGTCCCTGCAAAGTCAGCGTAACTTTCCCCTCTCCCTCGCCGTTGGGCGGAATGGGTATGTAGACCGTTGCGGATTCGCCGATGGCGTTGCGGAAATCTACAGTGCCGTTTTCAACAAGTTTCCTGCTTAGCTGGATAAGTTTCGCAATTCCGTACATGGCGAAAAATCCCGCAATTACGCCTAAAGGCAAACCGAGGAACGGCGGCATTCCGCCGCTTATCGCCGCTATGGACACCCAGCCCGAAACTGCAAAGAATGCCACTATCCCCTGAACGGTGAAAAGTTTCAGCGGCGTAAAGTCTCCGTGAACATGAACGTTCATATCCGCATCGCCCTGCGGACAAACATCGCCGTTTACGTCCGTGTCAAGTCCGTTTATGTCAATGTCTCCGCCGTCCGGAGCATCAAAACCGCCGTCAAAACCTCCGCCGTCCAGACCGCTTGTATCGCTGATGTTTATATCTCCGTCATGCCCGACCCCCGATATTGAAAAGATGGTCTGCAAAAGCAGGATAAGCGTTGACGGAACTGCAAAGCAGTACAGGACTTTCAGCAAAGATGACAGCGAAGCCCACCATTCGGACATAAGAACTCTCCTTTCATGCAATGTAAATGCCATTTACTACATTATAAACCCGTATTAAAATTTTGTCAAGTACATTTTAACAAAAATCCAAAGAAAATTGCAAAACGGTGACAAGATCGCGCAAAATAAGCTCCAGACCCATATGAAAGCTTCAAACGGGTCGGCAAAACAGCCCATACCCCTCACCCTTCCCCAAAAGGTAAATTTAATTTACTAATTTGATTATATACGAATATTTCCCGCTTGTCAAGGGGGTTTGAAAATATTTTTTATTTACCCCTTGCAATTTTATGAAAGATGTGATACAATATAGTAAATTAAATTTACCGAATAAAGGTGGGAACGCTGTGACACCGGCTGAAAGAGGAAAGATCATCAAAGAAGCGCGCATTTCAAAAAAGATGTCCCAGAGCGAAGTTGCGGGGAACTTCATTACCCGCAATATGCTCAGTCAGATAGAAAGCGGAAAAGCCACACCCTCGGTGAAAACTCTGGAATATCTTGCTTCGGTGCTGGATATTCCCGTTTCTGCGTACACTCAGGGCGATGAGGAAGAACCGGCAGTAATTTCAGGTGCTGAAAAGCTTGTGCGGGTGAAAATGCTTTTCCTTGAAGGAAGCTATTCCGAAGCGCAGGAGCTTATCGGGGAAAATGACGAGCACGGCGCATTTTACGATGAACTGACGGCGATTTCTGCAAAGTGCTGTTATCATCTGGCGGAGTCGCTTGCGGAGGAAAACACCGTGAAAGCCGTTGAATACGCAAAACAGGCGGCGGAGCTTTCCGAACGGGGAATTTACGCCGACAGACAGCTTAAGACCGATGCGCTGAAACTTCTTAACCTGCTTGCGGAAAAGTTAAGCAAATACTATGCGGGGCTGATCTCGGAAATATAGTATTGACTTTTGGGGAAATGTATGGTATCATATCAAATATACCGATATATACCACCAAACGAGGGAAGATTTTATGAAAGAACCTATCATTTATAACGCGGAACAGCCCCTTGCCCATTACGAACGGGCGGGAAAACTCAAAAAGAAAGTGGATACTACTCTGAAAAGGGGACTGATAATTCCCGTTGCGGCATTTATAATCGGCTCGCTTTGCGTGGCGTTTGATCCTGCGTTAATGGCTGTAATGGCGTTATTCGGGCTTATGTTCTGCCTGCTTGCGTTTATCGGGTGCTGGGCGCGGCGTCCGAAATTGTGCTTGTTTTCGATACCTCTCGGACTTGTGGCGGCTCTGACTGCGGAACTCTCGGGCTCGGATCTTGCACATATCGGAGCACTTGCGTTTCTTATCGCTTCGGGACTTCAGATATTTGTGATAAACGCGTCCGCAGAATTCCGCAAACTTAAGGAACTTCCCGGGTTCCCGTTCTTTGATCCCGCTCTGGACGATATTACCTTTGCGGCAAAGGACAGGTTAGGCTCGGATCAGTATATAGATTCAAGCGAAATGCACGCGGAGCGCCCCGAAAGGATAAGATATGTTCCCGCAGGCGAACCCTCGGACGAAATGGACGAACTTCTCACGGAAGATGTGGAGATCCCCGAAGTCATACGGGAAGAAAAAGCCCCGCCCGCAAAAGTCTGGGACGAGGCTCCGAAAAGTAAAGAAAGCAGGATCTCCGATGATGAGCTGTTTGAATGAATTTTTATAAGCAAAAGCGGGACTCCGAAAGATCGGAGCCCCGCGCAATTTTCTAAGATAACCGCCTTGCCGCCATGTGAAGCATAAAACCCGCACTCAGCAGGTGGGCAACAGCCCATCGGTTTCGCGCTCCCTGCGTCCGTTACTCCCCACATCTAATGGGGCGGGAGGTCTGCAATCCGCCGACGGAGTCTGAATCCCTGAAATTATGTGTTGGATTATAAAATCACACTTTATCGTACAAGGCAGAAATCGCTTTCGTTCATTGATAATATTATAACACGTCTTTTTCTGAAAATCAATAGCAATTTTTAGATTTTTATATTTTAATAATCAACGAGAGCCGGACAACAGCATTGCCCGACCCTGATCGCTTTTATCTCACATTTAACAAGCTGTGAAGCACTTACGATATAAAACCCGCATTTTTACAAGCAGCGGAGCGCTTACGATAAAAACTCACATTTTAACAAGCTGTGAAGCACTTACGATAGATGAGCGACCTAACACCGTTCACCTTATATTATACACTATTTATCCGATAATGTCAACGCTTTTATGAAATTATTCATCATCGTAAAGCTTGTTGAGCCTTTCAAGGAACATATTTCCTATTCTTTCGTATTCTTCATCATTGTCGATGGAAACGAGAGTTTCCTCGTCGTTTTCGTCATACTCGGATTTGAGAACTACAAGTTCCGTATCGGAACTGAGTTCCTGAGAAGGGTCTGCATAATAGGGAACAAGGGCATAGTATCTGTCATCGTCAACGTCCATGGTATCAAGCAGTTCAAACTGCTGCTCAACGCCGTCCTCATCTACAAGGGTGTAGAGATCGGCGGTCATATCATTATCGGCGGGCATAGTATTTCCTCCTTAAATTCAATAAGAGGGGGAACAGACGAACTATTCTCCGTCCGAACACCCAACTATTTTATTTTACACCATTTCGGACATATTTGTCAAGGTGAAATATTAACAAAAATCTTGCACAAATACTGTAGAGTATTTTTTATAAAAAACTATTGACATTGCACAAAGAGTGTGCTATAGTATACTCAAGGACAAAGAAACGATAAGGCAAGCAAGAACACGGAGGTCGGTTTCTTAAGACCCGGTCACTGCCCACGATGGTCGGGCACGATCCTCAGCTAAGTTTTAAGACCGCAGCAGTCGGATAATATCCGCGGAATTGCAGATCCGCAGAGCAATGTTCCCGAACTTCCGATGAACTCTTGACCCAATGTCAGTAAATATTCTTTATCCCAGAGAGTCAGACCCGATGTTCTATCCGGAAATATCAGTTTGTGAATAATGTTTCAGCAAGATGCTTGCGGATACGGGAATCTGTAAAATTTATCTTGGAAAGGTTGGCGAGTCCCATGGAGAATGTAACAGAGCAGAAGTTTTTTATGACAGTCCGCAGCGGCTCGTTCACAGCTTTACTTTAAGATAAATGTGCGCGGAGTTTAAATGTAAGCGTCTTTTCAGACCTCACTCCGGATTTAAAAGCGATTAGCATTTATTCCTCTTGAAGTATATAATGATCTACGTGCCGCATAGATTCAGCAAGCAAGCTTTATCGTGTGGTTTTTTAATACCCTCGGCTTGATATACAGTGCATTGCGAGACTGTCGGGTGAACGTCCCCCACAAAGGGCTTTACATAAAATGCAAGTATATTTTGATCGGGGAATTTTTATACCCGTTTCGGAATAGTGACCGTTAAGGGGCGATGTCCTATGATGGGAGTTTATAAAGGTTTCAGATATATCATGAGTTAAATTGATGGGAGTGAGACCACCTGAAAGTTTAATTTTCTTCGGATAAAAATTTTAATGAAATGAAGGGATGCATATGAGGAAACCTGATTATGCATATCATGATCTGAATATGAAATAAATTTTTGAAAGAGGTGAGTCCGACAGGACAGTCATAACGGTTTTGACCGATTTCGGAAAAAATACTCTCAGAATTGAGTGATATAATATGGTAATTGTAAAGGCTTCTTATAAAAAAATCTGAAAACGCAGGAGTGAGTCCAATGGCATAGTTTGCGGCTTCAATGCCTTAATAGTTTGATTATTCCCAAAGGAGTCGGTGCATATGATCTTGATTTTACCGTACCAAAGGAATATTGATAGTTAAGGAGTGAGTCCGATGGCATAAGCCTTATTCGCTTGATATATATATTTCAAAAAGGAGCTGCTGCCTTATGCGCAGGAAAATTTACCTTACGGAATATTGAATTTCAAGGAGTGAGTCCAATGGCATAAGCAAGTGTCAGTCCGCTGTTATGTATGATTTTGAAAGGAATGACCTATGAAAAATGTTCGGAGATATTTAAAAATCTGAAAGTTAGGAGTGAGTCCGCCTGAACATTTAGTTGTGCTGAAAAGCCATATTTAATGATAAATTCGGAGCCGCAGGCAAGTCGCCCTGCGGCTTTTTGAATTTCAGCTGAAAATTAATTTGCCGCGGAGGATCTCCCCGCGGCTGATCTTATTTTACAACGCCTTTTTTGAGAATTATATTCGCGTACAATGCTTCCTCGCCTGTTGAAACTACCGCATATGCGGTTTTTGCTCTTTCGTAGAAATCAAAGCGTTCAAGCATTTCTATCTTGCAGTTGTCGGGTTCGTAGCGGTTCAGTATCTCCTCATATGTGTACCATATGTCTGGAGTATCATCGCCTTTTACCACTTCCATAAGCACAACAGGCTTCTCCACATAGGTGTCAAGCGGGAAAAACTTCATTACCGCGTCCAAAAGATCGGAAACGCCGTGACCGTCACACCGCACGACTCGTTTGCCCATGGTCTCAGCGGGAAAATTTCCGTCAGCAAAGACTATTTCATCGCCGTGTCCCATTTCCATGAGTATCTTCATAAGTTCGGGCGAAATTATTTTCGGGATATTCTTTAACATTTCACATTCCTCTATTCTGTAAAAAATAACAGTATCCTCCGCTTCCGGAGGATAGCCGGAGGATACTGCGCAGATCGTTGTTCGCTTGGATAAATTACATAAGCGACTTGTAAAGTTCTGTGATCTCTTCAACGGAAGTGTCACGGGGATTTCCGGGACGGCAAGCGTCGTCATATGCGGACTGCGCAAGGAACGGAATATCCTCTGTCTTAACGATGTCTTTAAGATTTTCGGGAATGCCAACGTCCTTGGAAAGCTGTTTAACAGCGTCAATTGCGGCTTTTCTGTACTCGTCCTGAGACATATTGTCAACGCCCTTTACGCCCATTGCTCTTGCGATCTCGCGGTATTTCTCGCCTGTTGCGGGAGCGTTGTATTCCATAACGGTAGGAAGGATTATAGCGTTTGCAACGCCGTGGGGAGTATCATACAGCGCGCCCAGAGGGTGAGCCATGGAGTGAACGATTCCCAGACCTACATTTGAGAAGCCCATGCCTGCCACATACTGACCGAGAGCCATGTCAAGACGTCCCTCTTTTGTGTTTGCAACTGCGCCGCGGAGACTTCTTGAAATTATCTCGATAGCTTTCAGGTGGAACATATCGGAAAGTTCCCATGCGCCCTTTGTGATGTAGCCTTCGATAGCGTGGGTAAGAGCGTCCATGCCGGTTGCGGCAGTAAGTCCCTTGGGCATGGATTCCATCATATCAGGATCAACGAAAGCAACAACGGGTATATCGTGAGGATCAACGCAGACCATCTTGCGGTTTTTCTCAACGTCCGTGATAACGTAGTTAATGGTAACTTCTGCGGCTGTGCCTGCTGTTGTGGGAACTGCAAATATAGGAACGCACTTATTCTTTGTATCCGCAACGCCTTCAAGGCTTCTTACGTCCGCAAATTCGGGATTGTTGATAATGATTCCGATAGCCTTTGCGGTATCCATTGAAGAACCGCCGCCCACAGCGATGATATAGTCCGCACCAGAAGCCTTATAAGCTGCAACACCGTGCTGAACGTTTTCAATGGTGGGGTTAGGCTTGATCTCGGAGTAGATCTCATATTTCAGACCTGCGCCGTCAAGAATGTCGGTGACTTTCTTTGTAACGCCGAATTTCAGCAGATCGGGGTCGGAGCAAAGGAAAGCTTTCTTGAAAGCTCTGCCCACAGCTTCGTCCTTGATAGCGGAGATCGCGCCGCTGCCGTGATAGGACGTTTCATTGAGGATAAATCTGTTCATGTTAATCAAACTCCTTTATAATAATATAATTTTGTGCTTGTTTACGGTATTATTCCACAAATACAAGCATTAATCTGTTTATATTATACAATATTTTAATAAAAAAGTCCAGAAAATTATGTTGATTCCCCTAAAAAATATTTACAAGTTTTTTGTGCAATATTAACAATATGTATATTTGCAAATGTCGCTTTTTGTTTATCCGGTGTGCGGAGAAATGTGCTGAAAAGAGATTTTTAATAAAATAACTGTAAAATAAATTCCCAAAAACTATTGCATTCTGACGAAAAATATATTATAATCTATATTGGATAATTGTATCAAAAAGGGGAGAGTGGATATGTCCGTAAATATAAAGAAAGATATTAAAGATATTAAATTGGATAAAAGCCTGACTGCTACAGGCATTGTTATAATTATCATCACCGCATTGCTGGTAACAGCGTACATCGGCATAGAAATGACCCTGCGCAAACGAGCTATAAGCCGCATGGAAGAGGGCGTAAAGACCATTACCGAAGAAGTGGAAGTGAAGCTGAAGCGTGACAGTCAGATACTCAATGCCACCGCCGAAATGCTTTCTCAGATCGAAAATTTTAATGTTGAAACTGCTTCTCAGGTGCTGAAAACCAACGATATACTCATGGAAACCATACAGGCGCGCGTTCTCCTGCCCGATAACACGCTTATCACTCCTGACGGAAATACGGCAAAAGTTCCCCTCGAAGCATTGTCCTTTGAAACGGAAGCTGCACTGGGAGAGCATATTTCGGAAAGATCAAAGCAGATCTTTACCGGAGCTGAGATCCTCAGATATTTCGTGCCTGTCGTTCGTGACGGGGAAACAGTTGCAATGCTTTACGGTATCATTGATCTGGAAGAACTGCCCGACAGTCTTAATAATCAGGTCATTTACGATGCTTCGGCAAGCGTTTACATTATCGACACACGAAACGGAGATTTTCTCCTTGACACATATCCCGCCCACAAACAGCTTGGAAATATCAGCGACTATGATTCAAGCGTTTATCTCCGTGAGACAAAAGGAAAACGCAGCTGGGAAGAGTACACCGATGAGGTCCTTGCACTTAAAACAGGGTATGTGGTTTTCCGCACGGGAATGACAGACGGCTGGGACTATATGTATTACAGTTCTATGGGCATAAACGACTGGGCGATCGCCGTTGAGATCCCAGAAAAAGTTGCTTTTGAAAGCGTTTTCCTTGTGCGGCAGATATGCTTTATGCTGGGAATAATAATGGCAGGCGTTATCGTTATATATTACCTATGGGTAAGGAGAAACTCAAAGCAGATGACCGAACAGGCGGTAGAGCAGGCTGTTCTTACCGAAAAGCTCCGCAAAGCAGAAGCCGCCGATAAGGCAAAGAGCGTTTTCCTTTCAAATATGTCCCACGACATAAGGACTCCCATGAATGCAATAATCGGCTACACCACCCTTGTGCAGACCTGTCTTGACAACCGCGAGAAAACCGAGGAATACCTCAGCAAGATACTTTCTTCGGGAAATCATATGCTTTCGCTTGTAAACGACATTCTTGATATGAGCCGTATCGAATCGGGCAAGCTGAACATTGAGGAGAAAGACTGCTCCATTTCCGATATTTTCAAGGATATGCGGAACATTATCCAGACCCAGATGCACTCCAAACAGCTGAATTTTTACATGGACACAATTGATATTATCGACGAGGATATATGCTGCGACAAGCTCCATGTAAATCAGGTTCTGCTGAATCTGCTTTCAAATGCCATAAAATTCACGCCCGAAGGCGGAACCATCGCGCTCACTATCCGTCAGAAGCCGGGCGCGCCCAAAGGCTATGGCGCATATGAGATACGAGTCAAGGATACCGGTATCGGTATCAGCAAGGATTTCATAGATCATATTTTTGAACCCTTTGAAAGGGAACGGAACACCACCGCCAGCGGCATTCAGGGCACAGGTCTTGGCATGGCGATAACAAAGAATATCATTGATGCTATGGGCGGGACTATCACCGTTGAATCCGAGCAGGGCAAAGGCACGGAATTTGTCATTGATCTGGAGTTCCGCCTTCAGACCGAGCCGAAAAAAGCTGTGGATATTGCAGAACTTGAAGGACTCCGCGCGCTTATTGCCGACGACAGTTTTGTCACCTGCGACAGCGTTTCAAAAATGCTCCGCCAGATAGGAATGCACGCCGATTGGGTCTTGCACGGCAAAGAAGCAGTTCTCCACGCAAAACAGGCGCACGAAATGGGTGAGGATTACCACGTTTACATAATAGACTGGCTGCTTCCCGACCTGAACGGACTTGAAGTCGTTCGTCAGATCCGCGGAGTAGTAGGCGATTCTGCTCCTATAATAATAGTTACCGCTTATGACTGGACGGACATTGAGGACGAAGCCAAAGCAGCAGGAGTTACTGCGTTCTGCGGCAAGCCCATATTCCTTTCAGAACTCAGGGATATACTTATCTCTGCGGCTCTGGATCACGGTTTCCCCGCGAAAAATGAAGATGCTCCCGACAAATTAAAAGGCATTGTCGGAAAGCGTCTGCTTCTTGTGGAGGATAACGAACTTAACCGCGAAATTGCCGAGGAACTTCTGTCAGCAAACGGGTTCCTTATCGACAAAGCCGAAAACGGCAGCATTGCCGTTGAAAAGGTAAAAAATTCCGCACACGGCTATTATTCGCTGATACTTATGGACATACAAATGCCCGTAATGAACGGTTACGAAGCCGCAAGGGCTATCCGCGCGTTAGATGATAAGGAACTTGCTTCCATACCCATAGTTGCAATGACAGCAAACGCCTTTGACGAGGACAAACAGCAGGCTTTTGAAAGCGGCATGAATGCTCATGTTGCAAAGCCCTTCGATATTAACGATCTTATGGAACTCCTGACGGGAATGCTCGTGCAGGATAATGAGGACGGCAGTAAAAATTAAAAAAGGAAGATTACTTTGCTTGATAAACGCCTTGCGTTATGCGCGGAAATGGTAAAGGGAAATTTTGTCTGCGATGTGGGAACGGATCACGCATATCTTGTTTCCGAACTTCTTACTTCGGGGAAATGCACCGCTGCCGTTGCCGCGGATATTAACGAAAAGCCTTTGAAAGCTGCGGAAAATACCCTTCGCGCAGCGGGAGTCCTGAATAAAACAAAGCTGATAATTTCCGACGGATTAAAAAATATCCCCCTTGAAAATATCACCGATATTGTAATTGCGGGAATGGGCGGGGAACTTATTGCAAAAATACTTTCGGAATGCGACAGGCTTCAAGGAAAAAATTTAATTTTGCAGCCAATGACCCGCTCGGAAAAATTAATAAAATTTCTTTTTGAAAACGGCTTTGAAATTATTTCTCAAAAAGCAGTTTCCGACGGAAAATTTTTTTATACGGTAATAAACGCCGAAAAAAATAATTTGCAAAAAAAAGAAATGCCGCCGCTTTTTGAATATCTGGGAAAATTAAATTTTTCCGACAGCGATTCAGTAAAATATATTTTTTCAAAAGCGGAAAGCATTTTAAATTCGGGACGGGCTTTGCGGGACTCGGGACGTTCAGCCGAAGCCGTGAAAAAAATTTCCCTTGCAAATAAAATAATTCTTGAAACGGGAGGAAATATCATGTATACCGTAAATGATATTTTAGCATTTATGGACGTTATCGCGCCTATGAAAAATCTCCACAAAGGCGATAATTCGGGTTTGCTCGTAGGCGATAAAAATGCGTCTGTCACAAAAATTCTTTTTGCTCTTGACATAACCTGCGAAGCTGTCCGCGAAGCTGCAAATATCGGCGCGGAATTAATTATTTCACATCACCCTGTAATTTTTCACCCGCTTTATAATTTAAATGAAAATGACCCCGCTTGTCTTGCGTTAAAAAATAATATTTCCTGTATCTGTTTTCACTCCCCTCTTGACATGGCGGACGGCGGGATAAATGATATTATTTTTGATATGCTTGATGAGCATTTAAAATTAAAAAAATTATCGTATTTTGAACCTATCCACCCTGACGGACGGGGTTACGGTTTTATATGTTCGGTAAAAAATGAAATTATGCCGAAAAATCTTGCAAAGCTTCTGAAAGAAATTTTTAAATGCACGGTAGTACGTTTTGCCGACAGCGGAAAAATAATAAAAAAACTTGCGTTCTGCTCGGGAGGCGGCGGAAGCGATCTTCCCCTTGCCATTGAAAAAAATGCGGACGCATACATTACGGGAGATGTCAAGCACGATACATGGATAACGGCGCGGAATAACGGCATTTCCCTGTATGACTGCGGACATTTCCACACCGAAGATATAGTTATCCCGTACCTTATAAAAAGATTTTCCGAAGAATTTTCAGGACTTGAACTTGTCCATGCTGTGTCAGATAAAGACCCTGTTGAATACATTATGTAGTAAGAGTTGAGAGTGGAGAGCCTTCGGTAGAGTTGAGAGCAGGCTGAGCCTGCACCCATTCAGGCTTTATTTTGTTATTTTCAAATTAATGCCCGGCGTGCATTAAGTAAAGTTAAATCTACGAATTATTTAAACAGGAGATATAAGCGTTACTGTAATATCTCAACTCTCAACTCTGTTGCAGGCTCAGCCTGCTCTCAACGCTGAATTTCCAAAATCGGAGATAATTATGTTTACAGAGTATGCTTTGGACGTAAATGCAGAAATAAATTATGCGAAAAAATGGGCATTCAAGAGAAATCCCGCTTATTATAATTTTGACAGCGTAGGCGGCGACTGCACGAATTTTATTTCCCAGTGCCTGTATGCGGGCGGCGCGGCAATGAATTATACGCCCGACACGGGCTGGTATTATATTTCTACCGATAATCGGGCGGCGGCTTGGACGAGTGTGGAATATTTATATAAATTCCTGCTGCGTAATAAAGGCGCGGGACCTTTCGGGGAGATCATTCCGCTTTACGATGTCCGCAAAGGCGATGTGATCCAGCTTGGAGATAATGAAAAATTTTATCACAGTCTGCTTGCGGTAGATGTGAAGGACGGGATCCCGTATATTGCCGCGCATATGTATGATGCTTATGATGTGCCGCTGTTTTCCTACAGCTACGGCAAAACGCGGTGTATCCGCATAATAGGTTCAAGAAAATAAAAAGGCTGAGTTTTTTCAGCCTTTTATTATTTTAAATTTTCACTTCTACCGAAATAATGTCATTGTCCACGCCTGTCACATCACTGCGGGAGTAGGACATTCCCGAACCGTTGACCGTCAGCCGCGTTTCGCCTTTCGGAACGTCAACTATTATGGGAAATACCGTGCTTTGCCCCGCGGGAAGATATGTGCCGTTAAGTGAGGAATACAGCTCGATATTTTCGTAATTTCCATATTCGTTGTCAAGAGATTTTCCGCCGCATTTTACCCATATCGTGCCTGAAGTCAGCGTTGCGGGATAGGAACTTGTATTTTTTACCGAAACATTTATAAGATACCGTCCGTCGTCCAATTTTTCGGCGGAAGCATCGGTTATTTCCCATGAATAATAGTTTTTCCAGCTTTGCCTTGACAATGTTTCGGAAATTACCGACAGCGATACAAATATCCCTATCAGTGCAAATATGGGAAGCAATACTGCAAGAATTTTTACAAATGTTGAATGTTGTTTCATTGCTCGCCCTCCTTTGAAATTACAAGAGGAACTTTGTGGATACAGTCAAGCTGCTGAACATAGCCTTCGGCGTGGATCTCGTCCATGTAAATCGAAATGTCCTCCGCTTCGCCTTCCACAAGATAGCAGAGGTAGCCGCTTGCAGAGTCGGAATAGTCCAGCGATGAAAGGTAGAATCTGTTCTGCGCAAAATCATCTTTCAGCGCATTCAGCGAATATACGGAAACGGGAGTTGCAAATTTTTCCCCGTATCCTATGTAAATTTCCCTGTCGTAATCCTCAAAAATGCTTGTGTAGCCGCTTCTGTTTCCCGCTGTTGCGCTGATATGTACCGCAAGAAGTTTCACATTTTCGGGAAGAAGCGCTTTTACCGCATCACTTTCCGCGAAGAACGCTCCATCAACGGCAATATTGAACATATTCCCGCAGGCGAAGTCCTCTCCGAACTCGTGTTCCGTAATTTCCGCGGTGTCAATGGTTTGCAGGTTGTTTTTTATTTTTCCCGAAACGGACGCGCTGACAATTGACGGAACTATCCCGCAGATAAGGATAATTACCACCCACAGCGGGATAAGCTTTATAAGCTTTGTCATGAATCTGCCTGTGGGAACGACCCTCAGCTTTGCTCGTGCGGCAAGTTCTTCCATCTTTGCGGCGTGAACTTCCTCCCGCAGGGCTTTTGCCTTGCTTTCTTCCGCCTGACGCGCGGCGGAAATGAGTTCCATGTCGGGAACTGCCGCGCAGTTGGGGCAGACGCGTTCGGCTTCGCAGTCGAAAACCGTGCCGCAGTATTCACATTCAATAAAAAGAGCCATTTGAAAATTCCTTTACATTTTTTCGGGACAATCTATTTTCAGCATATCAAGTGTGTTTTTGAGAGCTGTCTTAGCCGCTTGACAAAGGCAGAGACGGGCTTTCAGCAAAGGTTCTTCCGCACCTTTTATGCGGCATTTGTCGTAAAATTTGTGGAACAGCGCCGCAAGTTCCTGCGTGTATTTTGTTATCTTTGCGGGATCATAGTCTTTTGCAGCCATGTCCACCGTGTTCGGCAGTGAAGCGATATAGCGGATAAGTTCCCGCTCCTCGGAAGTTTCCAGAACATCAAGTTTCTCGGCGGGGAGAATTTCAAGAGAATGTCCTTCCGCTTCAAGATTCCTTATTATGGAACATATGCGGGCATGGGCATACTGAACGTAATAAACGGGATTTTTTGAGGATTGCTCGATAGCAAGATCAAGATCAAATTCAAACTGGGAGTTTGCCTCGCGGAGGTTGAAGAAATATCTTGCCGCATCAATGGGAACTTCATCAAGGAGAGTTTCCAGAGTGACGGCTTTTCCCGAACGCTTGGAAAGCTTGTAAGTTTCGCCGTCCTTTACAAGACGGACCATTTGCATTATGAGCATTTCCAGACGGTTCGGGTCTATGCCCAGAGCCTGCATAGCGCCTTTCATACGGGGGATATATCCGTGATGATCCGCGCCCAGAATGTCGATAGCCTTGTCAAATCCTCGTGTAACGAGCTTGTTGTAGTGGTAGGCTATGTCCGGCACAAAATATGTGGGAACGCCGTTCGCACGGAGCAGAACGCGGTCTTTTTCGTCTCCGAAATCTGTGGATCTGAACCAAAGCGCGCCTTCCTGCTCGTAAGTGTGACCGCTTTTTTTCAGAAGTTCTATAATTTCTTTTACCGCACCGCTGTTGTGGAGAGAACTTTCCTTGAACCAGTTGTCGTATTTTATACGATATTTCAGAAGATCGGATTCAAGCTTTGCAATATTTTTCGGAAGTGCCATTGCAACAAGTGCGCCGCAGCGTTCTTCCTCGGTCTTGTCAATGTATGAACTGCCGTTTTCGTCGTAGAATTTCTTTGCATGAGCGATTATATCCGCCCCGAGATAAACGTCCTCGGGCATGGGGAAAGTTTCCGCATCGTTATAAATTGCCTGACAAAGTTCCTCATCATCGGAGAATTTTTTAATAAGAGCCTGTCCGTTTTCGGAACAAAGCTGGCAATAGCGCAGATCAAGGGATCTGCCGAACTTGTCTATCTGATTTCCCGCGTCGTTTACGTAGAATTCACGCTTTACTTCGTAACCCGCCCAGTCAAGGACAGAGGAAAGGCAGTCGCCTATCGCGCCGCCGCGGGCATTTCCTATGTGCATAGGTCCTGTGGGGTTTGCGGAAACATATTCCACGAGAATTTTCTTTCCTGCGCCTGTGTCCGTCCGTCCGAAATTATCCTTTTCATTGCAGACGTCCGCAACAACTTTGGAGAACCATCGCTTTGACAGGAAAAAGTTTATAAATCCCGGTCCCGCGATCTCCACGCGGTCAAAGGAACTTCCGTCAAGGATAAGCGAATCGCTCAGCATTTCCGCGATCTTCCGCGGCGCAGACTTCAACGGTTTTGCAAAAGCCATGGCAATATTTGAAGCAAAATCCCCGTGGGATTTGTCCTGCGGGATCTCAATATTAAAAGCGGGCAGGGGAACAGCTTCTATTTTTCCTTCGGAAACGAGCCGTCCCACTGCGCTCATAAGCATTTCGCGAAGCTCGCTTGAAGCTTCTTTTATGGGGTTTATCATCTTTATCTATCCTTTCGCTATTCTGTTATGCTGATGTAAATTTCATTGTCAGAAACGTAGCTGGAATTTATATCCACAGTGTATTTCAGGTAAATGTCCCCGCCGTCATCGTTCATGTTGTTGTCGATACAGTGGGTAAATATTCCCATGGTCAGGTCGCCGTAAGGCGTTCCGTAATGGCAGTGATGTTTTTTGTCCTTTTCAAGAACAAGTTCGGAAGGGGCAGTTCCCGTCCTGCTGAGATTTACGAGATCGTTACCGAAAATGGAAAGGCAGGTGGTGGAACCCTCAAAGCCCGTGACTTCCGATTCTTCGTATTTAAGCTGAAAACCGCCGTTTGCAAGGGATCTGAACTTCCCAACGGTGGTGAGTTCTATTGTGGAACTTTCACTGTCAACTGAATTTACGCTTTTAAGATTTATTGTAACATCTTTTTCCATATAAACATCTCCAATATAAAATTACAGCGCGGACGGCGTTTCCTGTGCCGCTGAAATAAGCTCGTCAATGCCGATCTTATGTACTTCTCCGCCTATAGCATCTCCGAGGAATGCGTGTGCGCTTTCCTCAAAAAGCTCAATGCTGTCGGAAGTGTAGTAGATATTTTTCCCTTTTTCGGAGCGTTCGGAAAGCATATCCTTTTCGGTAAGCAGGGAAAGCGCGTACTTTGCGGCTTCGCTGCTCGGAGAAATGAGAGAAACGTTCTCCCCCATATAGTCGGCGATGGTCTCTTTTATTATGGGATAGTGTGTGCAGCCGAGGATAAGCACGTCAACTCCCTCTGCTTTTATGGGAGCAAGATACTTTTCGACTGCAAGTTTTGTGATCGGATCGTCTCTGTCGGTAAATCCGTATTCCACCAGCGGAACGAACAGCGGACAGGCATTTCCCGTAACGGAAATGTCGGGACGGATCCTGCGTATAGCTTTTCCGTATGCGCCCGAGTTTATAGTTGCGGGCGTTCCGATAACGCCTATCTTTCCGTTTCTTGTCAGACTGCAAGCAGTTTGCGCGGCAGGGAGAAGAACTCCCGTAAACGGAATTTCTCCCGCAGCTTTCTTATCCGCGCCCAGAACGGAAGAGACCGTTCCGCAGGCGGCGATTATCAGTTTTGCATTATGTTTTTTTATGAAATTTATATCCTGTTCCGCGTATTCAAGTATTGTCTCGCGGCTTCGCGTTCCGTAAGGGACACGGGCGGTGTCCCCGAAATATACGATATTTTCGTTTGGAAGAATTCGGTTCAGTTCCTTTACGCAGGTAAGCCCGCCAAGTCCCGAATCGAAAACTCCTATAGCGCAGTCGTTCATATATCAGCCCTCAATGCAAAGAGTTATCAGCCTGTCAAGAAGTTCGGAAACAGGTATTCCCATATTTTCCATAAGTTTCGGATACATACTTATCTGGGTAAATCCGGGGAGAGTGTTTATCTCGTTGAGGATCACCCTGCCGTCCTCCGAAAGGAAGAAGTCCACTCTGGAAAGTCCCGAACAGCCCATAGTCTTGAAGGCTTTCACCGCAGTTTCCCGTATTTCTTTGGAAATTTCCGCAGGGAGATCTGCGGGAATGGACAGTCCCGAAGTGCCGAGTATGTATTTTGCTTCATAGTCGTAGAATTCGTTGCAGGAGCGTATTTCTCCCACTTCCGAAGCAAAGGCGTTGTCCTTGCCGAAAACGGCACATTCAAGCTCTCTGCCCTTGACGTATTTTTCCACAATTACCTTTTTATCGTGGCTGAACGCAAGTTTCACGGCGTTTTTCAGTTCCTCAAAGGAGTCCGCCTTGTTTGCCCCAACGGAAGAACCGCTGTTTGCGGGTTTTACGAAAAGCGGGTAGTCAAGTTCCGCCGCTATGCCGTCGCAGATCTCCTCTAATCTGTTAAGTTCTGAGGAATAAACGCAGCGCCAGTCGGTCATTTCAATGCCGTTTGCTTCAAGAATGGTATGAGTTACGGCTTTATCCATACAGCAGGCGGAAGAAAGCACATCGCAGCCCACATAGGGTATTCCCGAAAGTTTTAAAAGCCCCTGAACGGCACCGTCCTCACCGTTCTGCCCGTGAAGGGCGGGAAAGACCGCATTTATTTTCACAAGGGAATAGCTTCCGTCGGAAACTTTGAAAATGCCCTTGTACATAGGATCCGGGAGAATGACAGCGGGAACGCAGTCGGGATTGGATTCCCAGCGTCCCGAGGAAATGCAGGAGACATCTCCGGGATAGAAAAGCCATCTGCCCTTTTTGGTAATGCCTATGGGGATAACTTCATACTTATCCGCGGGAATGGAAGAAATGATATTCTCCGCGGAAATAAGTGAAATATCGTGTTCGTTTGAAACGCCGCCGAACAGGACGGCGATCTTTAATTTTGCCATAATAACGGTAATGTTCCGATACGGAACATATCTCCTTTCCGGGTCGTCCTATCGGAGAAGGACTCCGACACAACTTATTATACCATATTTTATTCGTTACTGCAATAATTTTTGCATATTTTTTCAGTCAAATCTTAAAGGAGCTTTCGCAAGCTCCTTTAAAGTCAGAAAATATCCGTGTTCCCCGCAGCATAACGCTGTATAAGTTCCGCGTCTTTGCGGTCGACAGAACCGTCGCCGTTTACATCGGCAGTGTTCTTGTTTATCGAAACGCTTCCGCTGCCTTCAAGGTACGCAAGAAGCACCGTCGCATCATGATAGCTTATCTTTCCGTCACCGTCAACATCTCCCTTGATACCTTCGTCCCTTTCGGCACTGCCGTCAAGAGTAAGAATGTTTATATAAATGTTCTCCCGATCGCTGACAGTATTTCCCACCCAGTAGATCGAGCCGTTGGTGTAAACAGGCATTTCACAGGGATCAAGACGAGCTGTCGCTGAAAATTGCGTTTCCTCCCGGATTACATTTCCCGCCGCGTCAAGGATCATGTAGAATAAGCCGTCATATCTCTTGTAATGCCAGCCTACTGTCCACGGGTATCTGTCGCCCTTTTCGTAAAGGATCACTATTCTGTCATCGTCCGTAACAGTGACCTGCGGATTTTCAATAGTTGCGCCTGTGGTGCCCATGTATTCGTCAAGCCATTTGACGCCGTAGTCCGTAACTTTAAGATCGCCGTTCCCGCCGCTGAGTCCCGAACGCGTTCCCTCGGTAACATATGAGGAAGCCTTGCTCAGATCCTTGAACGGATCAAATATCTGTATGAACAGCTTTTCCTTTTCGTTTGCGGCATTCTCATCAAGGGACGGTGCAGCCGTTCCCACAAGCGCAACATTTCCGTTGCTGAGCGGAACGATCCCCGCAAGATGCGCAAAGTTGTTGTTGAGAACTCCGTAAGCTTTGTCTTTCAAAGCGTTCTTGCGTACCCAGAAGTGGAACGGATCGCCGTAATTGTAGTCCATAACGCTGTATGAGCCTGTTTTTACGGCATATACCGAGAATGCCCGTTCATAGCAGTCTCCTTCGCTGACAAACACAAAGCCGCCGTCCACGGGTATTGCACGGTGCGCAAATGAGTGGGTGCTTATCCATTTGACATCGCGGGTGTTTATGGCAGTGTTGATATTAATTGCCCAGATCGAATTTGCCTGATGTCCGTTGTACATGAATCTGCCGTAATTCACCGCAAGGATATTGCCGCTGATGGCGGCGTCTATTCCCGAATCGAAGGGCAGCCGCGTATTATGTCCGTCATCGTGGTAATATTGCAGGCTGGAACTTCCGTCATCGCTTGCAGTCCACATGGGCGCGCCGCCTGTGCGCAGATATTTTGAAATGAATATTGTAGCCTGTTTCCTGTTGCCGTCAAGGGAATTTGTCTCGCCTGTCACGGCATAGAAAAATCCGTTATCATCGGAGATCACCGTGCCGAATTCCTTGTGAGGTTTTTCAAGATTTATCACCCCGGGCAGGATATTTCCTTCGGGAGAAATTTTCAGAACGGTGATACTATCGTCATTATCTATTGCAATGCAGAATGTTCCGTCATAGTATTTAAACTGGGTAACAGGCGAGATACCGTCCCAGTGCGGATATTGTCCCCTGATGTCGGTCAGGTCTTTTTTCAGGGAAGTTGCAGTTTCGGAGACGCTGTCGGAAGATACGGGAACGCAAAGCGCGATCGCCGCGCAGACTGCGGCAGCGGCAGATATTATTTTTCTGACAAATTTTTTCAAAGAGATCACCCCATATTTTATGGTATAAGCATAATAATTGAATTTTATTTTACCATATACGGCGCGGATTGTCAAGAAAAATGTCGGAATTTTACATGAATGAAATATATCCGCAGACAGACCGGCGGGACACTGAGATCATCAGTGTCCCGCCGACCTAAAGAAGTTAAAAAAAATGAAAAATGTAGTAGAGGTTATCTTAATTATTTCGCTCTTTTCTTAATGATAACTGCCGATACAGCAGCAAGAGCGGCAAATGATACGCAAATTACGGCAGGAACTGCGGAAGCGGTTCCGCTTTCCTCGGCGTGAACGCCTGCGCCGGAAGATATATCCTCACCGAAGGATACGCGGTTGAAGAAGATTATGTAGCCCGAAGCGTGTGTCATTTCAAAACTTGCAATTTCATTTGCGACCTTTGAGCTTCCAATATATTCCGGCTTATCACCGTTTACCCAGTAGAGGTTTGCATAAAGTCCGTCATACTTATTGTCAACAGGAATGTTAATTTTTGCCTTGAATCCGAAATTTCCCTCATGGTTCAGTGAGAACTGCAAAGTATCGCTGTCCTTTGAAACGCTTTCGATCTGGGATTTATCGGCATTATTAGTGTTGAGTACGATCCCCAGATCCATGCCTGCGGCGTCTTTCAGGTCGCTGCCTGCAATTTCCCAGGAAGCTCCGTTATCAAGCTTGAATTCTACGCTGTCCTTGTCCGAAACGGAATCAATAAGATCCTTTGAAAGCTTTGTGGAGTCTTTAAGTTCTACGGAAGTATTTTCTTCTGTCTTTTCGGTATCAGCTGCGGCAGTTGTTGTATCGTCTTTTTGGTTGATAATAACAGGCGGCATTCCTATACCGTGAGAAGGAGCAGGGGCGGGAACAACAGAAGGAGTTGAAACGGCAGTTGAAGTCGGGTAAAACATAACAGTATCTGTCGGAGAAATATTTAAGTCATCTAAAACTTTATCATCAAATACTACTACGTATTCGCAATCCTCAAATGTACTGCCGGGGTATTCTTCTGATTCAAAACGCGTTAATTGTGTTAAACTTGTATTTATACTTGAACCATCAGCGAAGTCAAAGGTACGCGTCAGCGTTGTACCGGTACAATGAACTATGATCTCTATTTTAAGATCCTCCGGACCGATGTCAACTTTCTCTCCGTTTACGGTAACATAGCCGAACGAAATATTATTAAGGTTTATTTTAACGTCCTTTGCTTTAAGGTTTTCCAATGTGGTTGTAAATAGTATAACACCGGGTATTTCAATAGGAACTGTGATAAACCGGTCAAACCAACCGACTTCATCATATTTAAAGGCTGTGGGCGATGAAATAAAATCAACATTTACTTCATCAGGCACCTTGCTCATATCTGTAGTATCGCCGGGATCATATTCAAATGATACCGTAAAAGTTGCTGAAAAATTTCCGCTACCACTCTCGTCAATAGATAATCTGATATAATTTGACAAGTCAAAAAGCGGCGAATCGATAGAACCTGTTGTATTTGTATTTGATAATTGTACACGATCTTTACTATCAGGAACATCTTCCAATTCTCCGGTGAGTATGCTGCTGACATTTGCAACTGTAGCTGTAAATTCTCCTTTAACATCAGTAATTTCGCAATTGACAGACACAACATCTTTTTTCTCTTTGTCTTTCTCCAATAGTTCATTAACATCTATAAATACAGACCTACTGTTTCCTTTGAAAGCTTTTGCTTCTCCCGTGTAGGATACAGTACGAGCTGCACCCGTGCCGCTCCATGTGATTTCGCCATCAGCCGCAAAGGCAGAAAACGATGCCATAGAAACAGCCATTGCCGCTGCGGTTATCCCCGCAAGCAATTTTTTTAACTTCATAAAAATTTCCTTCTTTCTTTTTTTAATGTATTTTAAAACAGGCATAAATACATATATCTATTATAACGCAAAAAAAAAAAAAAAAAGCAATATATATTTTACACAAAATTCATATATTGAGCCTGTCGGAATTTGGCATATATGACAAAATGTGAAAATTTTCCCCCTCTTTCCTGCTATTGACAAGATCAAAAAATTCTGATATAATAATACAGTTCTTTATCGCTTTAAAACTTACAAGAAAGAAAGGGGAAAACATATGATATATGTTATTCTGATCGTTTATCTGCTGCTTATGCTGGGAATAGGCGTTTACTGCCGCAGAAAAACTTCCTCCGTGTCCGACTTCGTTCTTGGCGGAAGAAGCCTCGGCGGCTGGTTCACAGCCTTTGCTTACGGAACGTCCTACTTCTCCGCCGTGGTTTTCATCGGCTATGCGGGACAGTTCGGCTGGAGCTACGGCGTTGCCGCCGCTTGGATAGGCATAGGAAACGCTTTCATCGGCTCGACCCTCGCATGGCTTATCCTCGGAAAGCGCACAAGGATCATGACAAAACAGCTCAGCGCTTCCACCATGCCCGAATTTTTTGAAAAGCGTTACAATTCCAAGAGCCTGAAGATCGTTTCCGCAGTGATAGTTTTCCTGTTCCTTATTCCCTATACCGCTTCGGTCTACAACGGACTTTCAAGGCTTTTCGGAATGGCGTTCAATATCCCCTATTCCGCCTGCCTTATAGGAATGGCTGTTCTTACCGCGGCATATGTTATCCTCGGCGGCTACAAGGCAACGGCTATAAATGATTTTGTTCAGGGTATCATCATGCTTATAGGAATTACCGCCGTTGTGGTAAGCGTTATAAACGGCAAGGGCGGCTGGAGCTCGGCTCTTGACGGTCTGGGAGAAATAACCGATACGGGCATTCCCGCAGGAACTCTTAACACCCTTTTCGGACCCGACCCCATAAATCTTTTCGGCGTAATTATCCTTACATCTCTCGGAACATGGGGACTTCCGCAGATGGTTCAGAAATTCTACGCTATCAAGGACAACAAAGCTATCACCCGCGGAACCATAATTTCAACGGTGTTTGCCCTTATCGTTGCAGGCGGTTCATACCTTATGGGCGGTTTCGGACGTCTCTACGGCTCGGCGGATCAGGCGACTGCGGACGCCACGGGACGTGCGCTTATTCCAACAAACCCCAACGGCAAACTTGCGTTTGACTCTATCGTTCCCGCAATGCTCCAAGCCGCACTTCCCGACATTCTTATCGGAATAGTTGTAGTGCTTGTGCTTTCCGCGTCCATGTCAACACTGTCCTCGTTAGTTCTCACGTCAAGTTCCACGCTTACCATCGACCTTATAAAACCTTTCTGCAAGAATGGCATGGACGAAAAGAAGCAGGTCCTTATTATGAGAATACTTATTGCGGCATTCCTTGTGCTGTCCGTTGTTATCGCACTGAACCCCAACGCGTATATAACCACGCTGATGTCAATTTCATGGGGCGCACTGGCGGGAGCGTTTCTTGCGCCGTTCATGTACGGACTTTTCTCAAAGAAAGTCACCAACGCGGCAGTATGGTCAAGCATTATTTTCGGAGTGGGATTCACGGTTATCCATATGTTCATATTCAGTCTGGGATTTTTCCCCGAAGCTGCAAAAGCGGCGGCTTCTCTTAAACTGAACATGGCTTCGCCCATAAACGCGGGAGCAATTGCAATGATAGCGGGACTTATAATAGTACCCGTTGTAAGCGCGTTCACAAAGGTGAAAGATCCGGAGCTTGCAGAAAAAATAATTTCCGACTGCGAACAGCAGCTGAAGACGGAGGAATAACAGGAAGAATTTCCCGCACTTGATAAAATTATTCTTATGTGCTATAATGATAGTACCGATCCGAAGTGAAAAGAGGTGTCCCGCATGAAGAATAAGCTGCTTGCCGCCGTGCTTGTATTATGTACGGCAGCCTGTACCATAGCGGCGGACTATGTCTATACCGAACAGCTCAACGCAGAACGCATTGCCGAAGATGCGCTTTATGAATCACTGGACGCCGATCCCCACGCGCTCTATGCGGGATTTACCGTTGAAGAACTGGGAGAGGGCTACGAAAAACCCTCTTCCGTTTTCGGAAAAGTCGTTCTGGATATTCCCATAATAAACCAGTATCCCGAACTTCCCATAGGCTGCGAAGTCACAAGCGCGACCGCCGTTCTGCAATATCTGGGATTTGAAATAGACAAGCTGACTCTTACAGACAAATATCTTGAATGGGACGATAATTTTACATATGACGAAAATATGGTCTCTCACGGTCCCGACCCGAAACGCGTTTTTGCGGGAAACCCATATAACTGGGGTTACGGCTGCTATGCGCCTGTCCTTGCGGAGACAATGAACCGCTTTTTTGCGGATCAGAAGGCGGATTTCAAAGCACTCGTTATGGACGAGATCAATTCCGCAGACATCGAAAAGCTTATAAACGAAGGCGTTCCGCTGATAGTATGGGCAAGTATCGACATGAAAGCCTACAAGTACGATGAGCCTTCTGAATGGGTAATAAACGGAACGAACCGCACTTTCACATGGCTCGGAAATTCCCATACCCTTGTTCTGTGCGGTTACGACAACTATTGTTATTATTTTATGGACTGCAACGATAAGGACGAGATAACGCCATATCCGAAAGAAAGCTTCCTGAAACGTTTCAAGGAAAACGGCTGCCAGTGCGTTGCGGTTAAAGATTACAGAAATTACTCCGAGTAGATTTTTGCAATAATATACATAAGCCCGATACAAGCCGCGTCTGTGGCAAGGGTGAACGCCGCCGACCACATTATCGGAATGATCTTGTGCGTTTTAACGCCTTTTTTGCGGCTTTCCGCGCTTGAAAAAGTCCATATGTTCACCGCCGCATGAATGATGTATGCGATCACGCATAAAAAGAAATAGTCGCTGAACATGAATATTGAAAAAACATATTCCACCGCCGCGGTGAGGAAGATATTCATAAAAACGGTCTTGCCGAAACTCAGCTCCAAGGCGGTTATTTTTGGAAATACCCAGAACATTATGAACAGCACAACAGCGTTGAGAAGCGCAAGCTGGATATTGCTGCCGATGATGTCCGCGAAGAACAGCGAGTAGAACTGCATGGGAAATGCGTTCCAAAGGAAAAGCCACAGCAGCGCGAATATCACCGCGCCAACGGCAAATGCGAATTTTCTTTTGTCGGTGAAGAAATCGTCAAGTTTTTTAAACAATGGTTTCAGTCCTTTCGGTCATGTTGGTAGAAATATTATACCACATATCCGCAGAAAATGCAAACCCGGAATTTCAAGGAGGTGCAGAATGGCTGTAAAACAAGCGGAACTTCCCGCCGAAGCTCCCGCGAAAACGAATAATAATAGTATAGGACGTAATAACAGAGTCGGTGTCCTTGATCTGCTGAGAGGTTTTGCTATAATTTTTGTAATGGTATATCATCTGCTGTATGATCTGATCTTCTTTTCGGGAAAGGATATACCCTTCTTTTTCTCCGATGCTATGGATATTATCCATAACTTTTTCCTTGTGGTGCTGTTTTCGGTCTCGGGGATATGCGCGGGATTTTCCATGAACGTTCTGAAACGCGGCGCAACGCTTTTTCTTCTGGGTGAACTTCTCACTATCGGAACGGCGGCGTTCTTTCCGCAGGAACTTATAGTTTTCGGGGTGCTGTCCTGCTTCGGTATGTCAATGCTTATTTACGGAGTCATTTCGCCGCTGCTGAAAAAACTTCCGCAGTTTGCGGTGTTTGCGGTGTTCGCCGCGCTTTCAATAATATTTTTCAATTTCCACCGCACAGACAGCTTGTTTTTCATCTTCGGCAGCGTGAAACTGAATGTTCCCCATGATATTCCGTATTTATATCCTTTGGGTATAAAAAGCGTGGATTTTCACTCTGAGGATTATTTTCCCCTTGCGCCTTTCGGGTTCATTTTCCTTGCGGGAACGGGGCTTTCGGAGATTTTTTCCAAAAGGCAGCTTCCTGAATTTTTCTACAAGGCAAAACTCCCCGCCGTCAATTTCTGCGGACGGTATTCCCTGTGGTTCTACATAATACATCAGCCGATCTTCATGCTCATAACGTATTTCTTGTGAAAGGAATAATATGGAAAATCTTACTAATATTAATGTTATAAAGGATATTCTGAACCGTCACGGATTTACGTTCAGCAAGAGCCTTGGGCAAAATTTCCTGATAAATCCGTCAGTCTGTCCGAAAATTGCCGAGATGGGCAGTGCCGCAAAGGGTTGGGGCGTTCTGGAAATCGGTGCGGGGATAGGAGTACTCACCCATGAACTTGCAAAGCGCGCGGACAAAGTCGCGGTGGTGGAGATCGACAGCAGGCTTATTCCCATTCTGAATGAAACGCTTTCCGAGCATAACAATATAAATATTATCAACGAGGACGTAATGAAAGCCGATCTGAAGGCGATCATCGCGGAAAATTTCCCGGGGCTGAAAGTTGCCGTCTGCGCAAATCTGCCGTACTATATAACATCTCCCGTTATCATGATGCTTCTGGAAAGCCGTCTGCCTATCGAGTCGGTAACGGTAATGGTTCAGAAAGAAGCGGGAAAGCGTATCTGCGCGGAAATGGGGAATCGTGATGCGGGAGCGGTAACAGCTGCGGTGCGATACTATTCCCAGCCGAAAATGCTCTTTGAAGTTTCAAGGGGAAGTTTTCTTCCGTCGCCAAATGTGGATTCCTGCGTGATACGCCTTGACATTCGCAAAGCTCCCGCTGTTTCGCCCGTGAACGAAAAGTTCTTTTTCAGGACTGTGCGGGGAGCGTTCTCACAGCGGCGGAAAAATCTGGCAAACAGTCTTTCCTCCGCTCTGAACATTCCGAAAGAGCAGGTCGCTGCGGCAATAAAAGCGGCGGGACTTCCGGAAAATATCCGCCCCGAGCAGCTGAAACTCGAGGATTTTGCGGCAGTTTCCGACTTGCTGGAAAAATTTTCTGTGCAAACTGCATAATTTTTCAAATGAAATTTTTCCCAATCGCAAAAAAATAGCAAAAACTACTTGTTTTTATTCCGCAAATGCGGTATAATACTTATTGAACAGATAAAATGCAAAAATAACATATTTTACCTGTACGATCCCAACGCAAAGGAGTGTTATAAATGAATAACGATCAGACAATGACATTTTCTGTCATAGAAGATAGAGAGGGCGAGCTGAAAAAGAATCTTACGGCTATTTATGACGCTCTTAAAGAAAAGGGATACAATCCCATAAATCAGATAGTAGGTTACATCTTATCGGAAGACCCGACCTACATAACCACTTACAACAATGCCAGAAGTCTTATACGGCATATCGACCGTGACGAGCTTTTGCAGGCTCTGGTGAAATCTTATCTCGGTGAATAAGATGTTTAAGTGCGTTATGTGGGAATTCACAAACGCACTTTTTTAATGCGTAATTCGTAATTCGTAATGCGTAATGCGTAATTAGTAATTAGCAAGCTGAGCCGACCCCCACTTTGAGTTTTGTAACCAAATTGTAACCGTATTGTAACCGCTCTGTAGTTTTATTTTTCCTGAAAATATGCTAAAATATATTTGTGATAGATCGTAAGAGTCCATGAGATACTATTAATGTAATACGAAATCGGAGGCTTTTATGATAAAAACTATTATGACGGCTATGGCTTTGTGTATGGCGATGGCGTTCACAGCAAATATTTCGGGACTTGACACTACCTGCAAGGGTTACGGTCAGGGCAGACAGGTGGACGAAAACAACCGTCCCTACGGAGCTGTTGCTTTTAACGACGAACTCGGCTGTTACGACTGCCGCGCAATTCTCGATGACGACAAAAAAATATGCCTTACCTTCGATCAGGGCTATGAAAACGGCTATACCGCTTCGATACTTGATACTTTAAAAGATAAGGACGTAAAAGCGGTGTTCTTTCTCACAGGCGATTACGCCGAGAGAAACAAAGAACTTGTTCAGAGAATGATCGACGAAGGGCATATTATCGGAAATCATGGTATGAAACATAAGTCTCTCCCTACGCTTTCTCCCGAAGAAGCCAAAAAAGAGATAATGGATCTCCATGAATATGTAAAAGAAGAATACGGCTGCGAAATGCAGTATTTCAGACCCCCTTGCGGGGAGTATTCCGAACAGTCCATGGCGATTTGTCAGCAGCTTGGTTATAAGACCATGCTCTGGAGTTTCGCATATCAGGACTGGGACGTCAATGACCAGCCCGACCCCGAAGAAGCCTTTGAGCGGGTAACTTCGGCGGCTCACGGCGGCGGGATCTACCTTCTGCACAGCGTTTCCGCAACAAATGCGGAAATTCTCCCGCGGGTAATTGACAGTTTACGGGAACAGGGTTTTGAACTCGGGCTTCCCGACTCTTAACTAACGCTTTTCATTGTAAGGGAACCCCCTTACCGATGATTTCTCGGCTTGCCGATGCAGACGGCGGGCTTCCGAGCATCTTCCTTGTTTTATTTTTAAAGGCGGGACTGCGCTAACAGTTCCGCCTATTTCTTTTATATTATCGGTTATCGTCATATATTTCGGTGTAATAAAATATTGCCAGTTGCGTTCTGTCCCGCAAAGAGAGTTTTTCCAGAAGCGTGCTTATGTAATTACGGACAGTGCCTTCACTTAAAAATAATTTCCCGCTTATTTCTTTATTGCTGAAACCCGCTGCAACAAGTTCTATGATCTCTTTTTCCTTTCCGCTTATGCCGTGCTTTTCAAAATCAAATTTTTCTTTTGATCTTATAAGATCGGGAAGCTTATCGCTTATTTTATTTCCGAATACGCTCTGCCCGTTCAGGACAGTTTCCAGAGCGGCGGGAATGCTTTCAAAATCCTGCTTTAAAATATAACCCTTTGCGCCGATATTCAGAGCTTTTATAATATATTCGTCATCGGAAAATGTGGTAAGATATAGGATCTTTGCATCGGGATATTTTTTAAGAATAATTTCTCCCGCTTCAAGTCCGCTCATTTTTTCCATGCGTATATCCATAAGAACAACATCGGGTCTGTGATCTTCATACAGCCCGAGCGCTTCTTCGCCGCTTCCTCCTATGGCGGAAACGGTTATTTTATCTGTATTTTCAAGGATAGTTTTTAATGACAAAGCTGCTAATTTATCATCGTCAATAACAATAATTTTCATAATTCTTTTTTGACGGACATAAAGATCCTGAATCCGCTTTCCGACGGCGTAAAACTTATCCTTCCGCCGATACTGTCCGCTCTTTCCTCCATATTTTTTAATCCCATACCGTTTCCCGAAATATTTTTGCAGCTGCCGTTATCTTCTATCATCAGCTGATAAAATCCCGGGTGCTCACGGAAAATAATTGAAATTTTATCTCCGTTTGAATGTTTCACGGCGTTTGAAAGCCCTTCTTTAACTATCCCCGCGGCGCATAATTTTATTTTTCCGGGAATATTTTTCCCCGCGTCATAATCAAGTTTCACATTAAAGCGTTCGTCAACAGAAGAAATGCTTTCCTCAATTACTTTTTTAAGATCAATTGAATCATCGTGTATATCGTGAACGCTTTCGCGGATCCCCGTCATTGCGCTGTCAAGAGTGCTTTTCAGGCTTTCAAGGGGTTCTTTTAAATTTTCGTCCTTGTTTAAAATTATCAGCGCGCCCGACTGCAAAAGCGATCGCGTCAGCATATGTCCCACATTGTCGTGGATCTCACGTGCAATGCGGTTGCGTTCACGGAGAGCGGCAAGATAACTCTCAGTGTCCTGCGCTTCCGCAAGACACTGATTTTTCTCTGAAAGTCGGATATTCTTTTCGGCAATTTCATCACGCAGAGATGTAAAAGTCCTGACTGTTTCTTCTAACTTGGAAACTCTTATGTAAATTATTGCCGAAATTATCATCCCCACAGCGGAAATTATAAACTGATGTTCCGCAAGTCTGTCAAGCTGAAATAAAACTGTAATTGCAGGCATAACAAGCCAATATTTTTTCTCCCATAACGCATCGTAAAGAATGAGCGGGAGCGCGCAGAAAAATGCGGGAAATATTCCGCAAAGCGCCGAATACATAAATATCAGAACAGCGGCGGAATTTTTTCCCGTTAATATCTGTATCGCCGCGGAGACCGCCGCCGAAATAAGAAATCCCGCAACAGGCTCTGTAAAGCTTTCGGAAAAGCTGAAACCGATAAAGCAGATCATCATTATTGCAATTTTGTCAACAAGTCTGTTCAAATCCGTAACACCGCCTTTTTTTAAAATTATAACACATTCTGCGGATATTTTCAAGGAATTTTCGTTCGTTCGGAAAAATTGTGACATTTGTCATATGGGAAAATGACGGCAGGCACTTTTATTTTCCAAAAAAATGATGTATGATAATAATATACTTATCAAAGGGGAGAGAACTATGGAAAATACAGTTGTAAAAATAAGCAGCCTTGTAAAGCGTTACGGCGATCTTGTGGCACTGGATCACCTTGATCTTGAAATTAAAGAAGGGGAAATTTTCGGGCTTTTAGGGCCTAACGGTTCGGGAAAAACAACAACGATAAATTGTCTGCTTTCGCTGCTGACATTTGACAAAGGGGAAATTGAAATTTTCGGGAAGGAAATGACTCCGTCAAGTTATGACATCAAAAAGCAGATAGGCGTTATCATGCAGAATGTGGCAGTTTTTGAAGAACTTAATGTTTATGAAAATATCGACTATTTCTGCGGACTTTACATACGTGACAAAGCGGAAAGAAAACGTCTTGTTGAGGAAGCGATCGCTTTTACGGGACTTGAAGATTTTAAGAAATTCAGTCCGAAAAAGCTTTCGGGCGGACTTCTGCGGAGACTTAATATTGCCTGCGGGATAGCGCACAAGCCGAAACTTATAATTCTTGACGAACCTACCGTTGCAGTCGATCCGCAAAGCAGAAATAAAATTCTCGAAGGGATCCAAGAATTAAATAAAAACGGCGCGACCATAATTTACACTTCCCATTACATGGAGGAAGTGGAGCAAATTTGTACTCGTATTGCAATTATGGACAAGGGCAAAAAAATTGCGGAAGGCACAAATGACGAACTTAAACGCATGATAAAAAATACCGAAACGATCAATATTGAAGTTCTCGGACTTGATGAAAAAATTACGGGAGAAATTTCCGCGCTCCCTCATGTTTATAATTCGGAGTATGACGGTGCAAAACTGACCGTTTACTGCTCGGGCGGAAAACATAATCTTATAAGAGTTCTTGACGTTCTGCAAAAGAACGATATTGCTTTCGGAAGAGTGTATTCGGAATTACCCACATTAAATGACGTTTTTCTTGAAATTACGGGAAAAGCGCTGCGGGATAAGGAGTGAGAAAATGTTTTGGCATAATTTCAGATATTTTATAAAAAGCGGTTTCAAAAGCGGGAACCTGATGTTCTGGATGATACTTTTTCCCATAATTTTAGGCATATTTTTCAAGATCGCATTTTCGGATATTTACAATGATCTTACAAGCACCGAACCTATCCCCGCGGCAATAGTTGAAAACGAGGAAAACAAGGTTTTTCGTTCGGTAATTGACGCGCTGAACGACTCGGAAAATAAATTTCTTGACGCAAAATTTACCGATGAAAATACTGCTATGGAACTTCTTAAAAACGGAGAGATCGACGGGATAATTTATTCGGGAGAAAAAATTTCCCTTACCGTTGCGGAAAACGGAATTGAAGAAACAACGTTGAAAGAATTTATCGAACAATATAATTTGCGGGAGAAAATTATCACCGATGTTATAACAAAAGACCCCGGGAACGCGGAAAAAGTAATTTCCGAACTTTCCGAGGAGCGGGAAATTATTGAGGAAACTCCCGTTACACATGGAAATACCAATAATTTTGATTCGTATTTTTATAATTTAATTGCCATGAGTTCGCTGTACGGATCATATATGGGAATAAATATAAGCACGAAAAATCAGGCAAACCTGTCCGCTCTGGGAGCAAGGAAAAACTGTTCTCCCGTTCCGAAAGGAATAAGCCTTACGGCGGCATTATGCGGAAGTTTTTTCATTGAATTTATATGTTCGGTAATTTGCGTAACGTTCATTGCCTTTGTGCTGAAAATTGATTTTGGAAACAGACTGCCCCTTGTTTATCTTGCGGCAATTTTGGGCGGATTTACAGGCGTTTCTTTCGGATTTTTCATAGGTTCCATAGGAAATATGAAAGAAAATACAAAAGATGGTCTTTCAACGGGAATAATCATGACACTTTGTTATTTAAGCGGACTTATGGTAGGCAATATGAAAGCGGTAGTTGCGGAAAAAGCGCCTTGGTTCAATAATATTAATCCCGCCGCGGTAATTTCCGACAGCATTTATTGCCTGAATATCTACGACGACCTTGACAGATTTTTTACAAAAATAATTACAATGATAATAACTATTCTGATATTTTCCACGCTTGGAATAATTATGACAAGGAGGAAAAGATATGCAAGTCTTTAATGTGTTTTTTAAAGTCCTTTGGAAAGGACACAGAGTGCCGATAATCATATATACGGTAATATTTTTTGTGCTGGCGTTTATGTTTGCATATATGGGCAATGACAGCGGACAAATGTTTGAACAAACGGAACTTGATATATGTTTTTTTGACGAGGATAATTCTGCGGAAAGCCGTTCGCTCATTGACTTTATCGGAGAAAATAACAATATAGTTACGCTTGAAAATAATGATGATATTATTATTGACGCACTTTATTATGAACGCGCTGACTGCGTTATAACAATAAAAAAAGGATATGCGGAAAACCTTGCTTCGGGAAATACGGACAAACTTTTTGAAATGCGGAAAATGCATAACGGCTACAGCGAAATACTTATGGATATGTTCCTTGAAAAATATATTTCCACTGTAAGCGCGTATATTTCTGCGGGAGAAAATTTATCGGGTGCGGTAAAAAA
Source organism: uncultured Clostridia bacterium (assembly GCA_947626755.1). Lineage (GTDB taxonomy): Bacteria > Bacillota > Clostridia > Oscillospirales > Ruminococcaceae > RGIG8773. Next base: position 5,375 of record CANQTP010000023.1, on the reverse strand, counting down.
TGCGGAGACTGCGCTTTCGGAAAAAGCGGAAATTAATTTTGCAAATTTCAATGAAAATGACAGACCGGTAAATTATACTGCTATGATATATTTCAGATATTTGTCGTATATCCTGTTGGCAGTGCTTATAAATACGCTTTCCGATATTATTATTGAAATGAATAAAAAGGATCTGCGCTTCCGCACAGATTGTTCGGGAATAAAAGCAAGCGAATACACATTCCTGATATTTGCGGGAAGCATTGTTTTTGTCCTGCTGATATGGTTTATTTTCATGCTTGTGGGAATGTATTTCACGGACGGGATATATTCGGGAAAAATGTGGCTTGCCGTTCTGAACAGTCTGATCTTTGCCGTTGCCGCGGCGGCAATTGCAATATTTATTTCCTGCTTTTCCATCGGCGGGAACGTAATTACTTTTCTGACTCAGATAATAAGTCTGGGAATGAGTTTTCTTTGCGGGGTGTTTGTGGATCAGTCTTTGCTGTCGGAAGGCGTTCTGAAAGCGGCGAGATTTCTTCCCGCGTACTGGTATGTAAAGGCAAACGACATTATTTTGGGCAGCAGCGCATTTGAGACTTCGGAAATTATTTCATACCTGCTTATAGAATGCGGGTTTGCGGCTGTGTTTGTGGTCCTGACCGTTCTTGTGCGGAATTACAGGCGGACAGCGGCATGATATGAGACCGTAAGATCGGCTCCCGTAAATAAAGTTCTGAAATTATTTATAATGTATGCTTGACATAATATTACATCAATGTTATAATAAAAAGTACCGCACAGCCCGTTTCTTGCGGGCTGTATGGCTTTATTTACGGAAAGGCGGATCATATCTGTGAAAAATAAGAGTAAACTTTATGCCGCAGCCGAAACGCTGGTATTTTTTCTGTTGGTATTCCTGATCGCATTCGGCGATGTGTTCTATTCCTTTGACAATATGCTGAGAGACAGGCTTTACCAGACCCCGCGCGGCATAAACAACAAGATAAAAATTATTGCCATAGACGATAAAACTCTTGAAAGTCTCGGAACTTTCGGAACATGGTCAAGGCAGACATATGCCGACCTTATAAACGCTTTGGGCGAATATCCCGCCGTTACCGCGCTTGATATAATGGTTTTCGGAGAAATGGACAAGGCGGGCGATGATGCGCTTATAAACGCCTGCAAGGATAAAGGCAACGTTCATATATAAATTACTCCCCCGCCTTTGTCACGGACGAAAAGGGCAGACAGTACATAGACTATTTCCATATAGACAGCGTTTCCGAGCCGATAATTGCGGACGTTTCCGCAACAGGCTTTGTAAATGCCGCCACAGATGAGGACGGTATTCTCCGTTCCGCATTTATGAGCCAGTCCTCTCCCGAAGTAAGCGGCGGAGAAGTCTATAAAAGCTTTTCCTCGGTGATATATTCACTTTACTGCGAAAGAACAGGCGCTTCCGAATATGTCCCGAAACTTGACGGCAACGGCAGATTCCGGATAAATTACGCAGGACGTCCCGGCGATTATGAATATATCTCATTTATTGATGTGCTGAACGGAAATGTTGATCCGAGGATCTTTACCGATTGTATAGTTCTTGTAGGTGCGTATGCCGCGGGAATGCAGGATCAGTATTCCGTTCCGGGAAGTTCCGTTCAGATGTACGGAGTTGAGATCCACGCAAATATTTTACAGGAACTTATGGACGAGAGAAGCCCCGTTCCTGCGGGCAGATGGTATGCTTCTATAGTAAGCGCGGCTGCGGCGGCACTGATATACTTTATTTCAAGACAGTATAAGCTGAAATTTTCCACGCCTGTGACATTTATTGGAATGATACTCCTTGCGTGCGTCTTTATGCTTGTAAATTTTCTTGGAACGGCGTACCCGGTTATTTACTCACTGCTTTTCATGGTTGTTGGCTACCTTATCAATCTTGTACGGAAATACGTCCATGAAGCTCTGGAAAAGAAACGCGTAACGGACGCTTTCAGGAAATATGTTGCTCCGCAGGTGGTCGATGAGATCGCTTCCAAGGGAAATTATACCATAAAGCTTGGCGGCGAAAATCGTCATATCGCGGTGCTTTTCGTGGATATACGCGGATTCACTCCCATGTCGGAAAGTCTTGAGCCCGAACAGGTGGTGGATATTCTCAACAGTTACCTGAATCTTACCACAAACGCCATTTTCAAGAACGGCGGAACGCTGGACAAATTCATCGGCGACGCCACAATGGCTGTTTTCAACGCTCCTTTTGATCTGGACGACTATGTTTTCCGAGCTGTAAAGACCGCTCTTGATATTGTAAACGGCGGAAACGAGATCGAAAGCAAATTCCTTGAAAAATACGGCAAGTCGGTCAGCTTCGGCGTGGGAGTCAACTGCGGAAATGCCGTTGTTGGAAACATCGGCTGCAACTTCCGTATGGACTATACCGCAATTGGCGACACGGTAAACACCGCCGCCCGTCTGGAATCAAACGCCAAGCGCGGTCAGGTGCTTATCAGCGAGTATGTTTACGAACAGGTCAAGGACAGAGTCGAAGTCGAACCTATAGGTGAAATTCCTTTAAAAGGAAAATCCAAAGGCGTTTTTGTATATTTTTTAAAAAATATTATCGACAGTAAAGAAAATAATTCCCCCGAAGAAGCAGCGGCGCAGTAATTATATGTAAAGGTGGAGAGCTTTAATGGCAAAATTCCTTGTGATACCAAGTTATGAAAATATCGGGGAAAGCGTTTCCCTTGCGGACGAATACGGCATGGGTTTTGAATATAACGACTTCATGACGCCGACCGTGCTTGATGATGCCGCAAAGGTCGGGGAAATGATAAAAAAGTATGCGGAATATCCGCGTTACTGCACCATGCACGGGGATTTTTACGACGTGCTTGTTTTCAGTTCGGATAAGCTGATACGGGAAATTTCCGATAAGCGTATCCGCCAGAGCATTGACACTGCATTACGGCTTGGAGCGGCGGGTGTGGTTTTCCATACGAATTTTGATCCGCTTCTTACGGCGGAGTTTTACACCCGGGGTTGGCTTGAAACGAACACCGCATACTGGAGCGGGATCCTTGCGGAATTCCCGCAGATAAACATTTACATGGAGAATATGTTTGATTTTTCCCCCGAACTGTTAGAAAAGCTCAGCAAAAATCTTGCAAAATTCCCCAATTACGGAGTCTGCCTTGACTATGCTCATGCGTCCTGCTTCGGAAAGAGCGTTCCCATTGAAAAATGGGCGGAAAGTCTTGCACCTTTCGTAAAGCATATGCACATAAACGACAACGATCTTGTAAATGATCTTCACCTTCCTGTGGGCAGCGGGAAAATCGACTGGGTTAAATTCAAAAAATATTACAATGAGTATTTTTCTGAATGTTCTATACTTATTGAAACTGCGTCTTTGGAAAATCAGCGGCGATCGGCGGAATTCTTAAAAGATCTTGGTATACTATAATTTATTAAAAATTAATATTAAATTAATTTGGGCGTTCATATAATTGAGCAAGGAATATGGTATAATTTACTTACTAACAAATTTAAAGGCAATTTCCGTGAAAGCGGTTTGCGCAAAGCATGAACCTAAGCTCTTTAATAAGTTCTTTACAGGGTATGGTCGTCGTGCTGCATTTGTTGAAAACGTTTCAATGGTGCAGCAAGGCTGCGTACTCTTTTTTATTTGAGGTGATACTCTTGAAAGCATTAAGCAAGAAAAATATCCTGATAATTGCCGCTTCTGCTCTGGCGGCTGTGATAATTTCCATAATTATCGTGTTCGTACTTACAAGACCCGAAAGCTACCGCGTTCTCAAAAGCTTTGAAATGACGGGAACTTCTTCGGTGGAAAGAAAGGACATAGGACATCTGGACGTTTATGTGGGAATGAATTTCGAGAACGAGGACTTTATTTCCACCGATAAGGAAAGCTCCCTGCGGCTTGCCCTTGACAGCGACAAGTATGTGCTTTTAGACGAACTGACGGTAATGGAACTTGTTGCCGCGGGAAATCAGGCGGACAGCAGAACTATCCTTAAACTCCGCGAGGGAAATATTCTCAACGAGATCACAAAGCCCCTTTCGGAAAATTCTTCCTATGTGGTAAATGCCCCAAAATCAACAATGGCGGTGCGTGGAACGAGCTTCAATGTAAATGTAAGTCAGCTTGAGGACGGAAGCTATCTCACCGATGTGGACGTTATCCACGATCATGTGGACGTGCAGCTCCTTGACGAAAACGGAGATGCAAAAGGCGATGTTGTGGTAGTTACCGAAGGAAATCGTGTTACCATTGTTACGGATCAGAATGAGGAAACTTCCAACGATCCCGACATTGACGGAAACTCCTATTTTGTTTTCCACGGCGTGGACGAAAGCGGCGAGCCAACACTTTTTACATATGATACCGAAAATACCCCCCGTTTACCCCTCCGACTATCTTATGCTTCCCGAAAAAGTAAAGGAAACCATTATAAATTCCAACGACAGCGGACTGCTTGTGCTGAACGAAAGCATTGCCGAAAAGGTGAAAGAAGAGACAAACACCGCCGAAGCGGAAGTTTCACCGAATGAAACAACAGCTGCGGCTGCCGTTCCCGTAATTGGGGATAATACTCCTGCGGAAACGTCTGCGCCTGCGGTTTCGGAAATTTCCCTCGCCGCCGAAACAGCTGCTCCTGTTGATGAAGCGGAGCCTGTTTCAGCGTCCGAAGAAGCGTATACCGAACAGGAAACTTCCCTTTCCGAAGCAGAAACGGAAATTGCTACCACAGAAACGGAAACCACCGTTTCGGAAAGCGAACAAGAAACCACTGTTTCAGAAGCCGAACAGGAAACCACTGTTCCCGAAACAGAAGCTGTTACCACAGTTCCCGAGACTGTACAGGAGACTGCCTTTACAACTGTTCCGGAAACGGAGATAACTACTGTTCCTTCCGCAATAGCACCGCAGTATGTCCCTTCACCGTATACGGGAACAACTCCTTCTGCGGCAGAGACAACTACCACGGTCACAACGGAAGAAACATCTGAAACTACCACCGAAACAACAGAACCGCTTCCGACAACATATACCATAAGCTTTGAAACTTCCGAAGAGGGAGTCACAATGCCCGAAAGCATTACAGCGGAAGAGGGAGAAACCGTTACTCTGCCCGCCGTCAGTAGAACAATTCTTACGGAACATCGAAAAACACAATAGAACAAAGCTGTAATATATTGAGCAAATCCAACTACCTCTCATAAAATAAAACAACAGAAAGCGGATAATTAATCTGCTTTCTGTTGTTATTCTTTGCATTTGTTTACACCCACCTTTCATGTTATGGTTAGCACGGGCGCATACATAGGTGCGTCCGTGCGTCATAGTATTATGGTGAGCG
>CANQTP010000022.1 GCA_947626755.1 uncultured Clostridia bacterium | reverse complement strand
ATAATAATTGCATCCTTAGCATATTTTTTTCCAAAAAGTGCTTCTGCAGCTAACTTTGAACAAGCTGCTTTTTTTGTAGCGCACAAATTTATAAAAAACCTGCATATTGTATAAATGATTTTTTTGATCCTTGATTTATTAACAAGACCACCTGCACTATGTGAATGTATAATTATTATAGATATTTTATAACATTTAGCAATAAATGCGGTCAGTGCGGCATATAATATACTTCCGGTATTGATATGTACAATGTCAACATTATTTTTTATGATTTGGGATATATCTTGCATAATTTTAAATATAAGTTTAAATTTTTGCTGTTCTGGCATTTCTGCGTATAATTCTACACCAAAATTTTCAAATTCCTTAGCATATTCTCTGTCTTTTATGCCATGTGGTAAATACCATATATATTTGATTGACTCATTATAATTACAATTTATCCAGTTTTTTAAAAAAGCCTGCAATCCTCCACGTTCTAAAACACTTGGAGATGTAAGCACAACTTTTTTCATTTGTATTTCACTTCCATTCGCTTATAAGCCATTTTATATATTTCCTTTCATTTCACTTAAAATACTTATCGTTCTGCCTATCCCCGCAGTTATGTCAAACTTTGCATTCCAGCCCAGTTTTTGAAGTTTTTCGCTGTCCAGACGTGCTTTTGTAGCTTTGCTGTAACCTGCTTTTTCCGTTTCATCGGGTATCTCAAATACGACCTTTGTTCCGGATATTTTTGCTATAAGTTCTGCAAGATCTTTAAGCATAATATCCGATCTTTCATCGGAAATGTTATACGCTTCGCCGCATTTCCCGCACAGCAAAACCGTAAGCAACCCCGAAACAGCGTCAGCTGCATATGTATATGAATAATACTGCGTACCCGCACTTTTAAGAACAATGTCCTCGCCCGCAATACCTTTTTTTATGAATTGACTTATTGCTTTTGTGTCGCTCATCAGCATTGTAGGACCATATGTGCGAGTAAATCTCGGAATAACAACATCAAGCGATCTTTGTTTTATATACGCCTGACAAAGTGCTTCGCCGCAGCGTTTGCTTTCAGGATATCCTGCCCTTAACGTGTTGGGATCAATATATCCGCAATATTTTTCGTCAAATTTTTCCGTATCGCCGCGGTTCTCACCGTAAATTTCATTTGATGATGCAAACACTGCTCTTTTTGAATTACATTCCGCCGCAAATTCAAGCATATTCTGAGTTCCTGTTATGTTTGCGGATATTGTTCCTATCGGATCTGTGGCATAGGCTACCGGGTGCGTGTTGCTTGCAAGATGCAGAACATAATCGGCGCGATCAAATTTTTTTGTATCAAGCGGTTTATTTATATCATGGTCCGTAAACGAAAAATTTTTATCGTCAAAGCAGTATGAAAATCTTTGCGCTGCCTTTTCGGAGTTTCTTCCCAAAGCATAAATTTTACAATTAAGACCGGATCGGTTTTTATACATTATCGTGTCAATAAAGCAGCTTCCTATCATTCCTGCCGCACCTGATATAAGAACGGAACTGTTCTGCAATTTTTCCCACGGCAGCGGTAATTTTGAAATATAGTCAACATCTTCAAGATATTTTTTATTTTCGATAATATTCATATTTTCACCTGCTATTTCAGCCAACTGTCTTTATCGGCTTTTAAATATGCTTTGAACATTTCCAGATCGTCTTTAGTGGTAAGTTTTATATTCTTATCCGAACCCGCCGCAAAATAAAGACGTTCACCGAGTTCGACCATCATTGTATTTGTGTAAGACGAGCCGTAAATTCCTATCTTTTTTTCGTAAGCTTCATGATATGCGCGGTCAAGTTTTCCGAACTTATAAGCCTGCGGAGTTGATACTCTGCGGAGTGTTTCCCTCGGTATGTATTTTGTAGTTGAAATTTCATCATCTACAACAAATATCTGCTCATTATACGGAAGCGAAGTTACGGCATTTCCGTATTTTTCACATTTTATAATAACATCGGAAAGTACGGTCTCATCTACCATCGGGCGTATTCCGTCATGAATGATTATTATATCATCATCGGAACATTTTCCTTCAAGATTGTAGACGCCGTTCCTTATCGATTCCTGACCGGTCTCTCCCCCGGAAACTATCCACTGTAATTTTGTAATATTGAACTGTTTTGCATATGCACGGACAATGTCATGCCAGCCGTCTATGCAAACAACTTCAATGGAATCCACATTAGGGTGGTTCTGAAAACTTTCCAGAGTATATATCAGAACAGGTTTATCGTAAACATTTATAAATTGTTTGGGAATATCCTGTCCCATTCTTGCGCCGGATCCCCCGGCAATTATTATTGCTGTTACCATTTTTCACACTCCGGGTACGTAAATATCTACTCTTTGAGTAATGATACAAGCGAGTAGACAGTTGCCATAAAATGAATTATAAAATACGCAAGCACAAAATATCTTGTAAGCCCGAATATAACGGAAATAAGCATAATGATCTGCATAAATCCCGACGGTGAAGTAAGATTCAAGGCAATAAGCTTTATTCCGGAATATTTGCTTTTATCGCTTAGCTTTTCTCCTGCCTTTTCGGAAAGCAGAACCATTTTCTTGTGCATAACAAGCCTCGAATACAGTGTAAATATTGACGTCAACCCTGCAAGCACAATGAAAATATGGTCATCAAAAGGAATAATATCAAATTCTGACGCCGGCGTATTAACGACGCTTATTCCTGCTGAAAAATACATCAGCATCATTGCAAAATATCCAGATGCCGCGTCCCAAAGAGTTCCCAGTGTTGATGTGCGGTTTGTGTATCTTGCAATATTACCGTCAACGCCGTCCATAAAATTCCACAGTATAAAGCATAGAACGCCGATTATCTGACATATTTTATTTGTTCCGAAGCTTAATAATATAAACCCGGCTATTGACGGAAAAAATGAAATAAACGATACCGTATTCGGCTTGATATTTAATGCAAGAAAAGGCAATGTCAACACATAGCTGATAGGACGCCCTATATAAAATGCAAATAAATCATTTTTTGCACTTGCCTTCTTTTCAGGCGTCATTGTTTTTTGTGCAAGTTCGCGTACTGTTACCACTTTGCTTTACCTCTTTATTTTATATATTTCTGTCATAATTTTTTGCGTATTTGATATATCAAATTTTTTGGCTATTTTCAAATTATTCTCACTGCATTTTTTCCTGAAATCTTTATCCTCATACATTTTTACAATAGCATTTTTCATTTCATCAACAGACCGCGGATCAACGCAGCAACCGGTAATACCATCTTCAGCATAATCTTTGATCCCATTTATATCAGCCAAAATCAACGGTAAGCCACACGCCATTGCTTCAAGAGGCGCTATCCCCAAGCCCTCTCTTATCGATGGGTGAACAAAACAATCTGCCGCAAGACATAATTCTTTTATATCCGATCTGTAACCTAAAAGTTTAATATTGTCCGACATTCCGTTTTTATCAATAAGTTGTTGATATGTGTCATGCAATTCTCCGATCCCTGCTATGAAATAAACAATATCCGGATTTTTCAATTCTGAAAGCGCGTTGATGACCACTATATGATTTTTACGGCTTTGGAGTTCACCTACAGATAATAAAATAAATTTTTCACAGGGAATTCCAAGTTCTCTGCGTTTATCCTGTCGCATTTCATCGGTAAAATTATCCCTTGAAAACTTTTTCGTATCAACACCAACACCCGGAATATATGTAACGTGTTTTGCGTGCATATACTTCTGAGCAAGAGCGTGATCCTCTTTATTTATTGTAATAAGCTCGTCCGTAAACCATGCAAGAAGCCATTCAACAGGATAATAAAGCAGCCAGTTTTTCATAGGTGCGCCTTTAAAGAAATGAAATCCGTGCGCTGTGTAAATTACTTTTGTGCCGATTTTACGGTATTTTCTTGCCGCAAGTCTTGCCAATACGCTGCCTATTGGCGTATGACAATGCACCAAATCAAAATGTTTTTCACTCAGAATATTTTTCACTTGTTTGTAAGCTTTGTTGTTTTCAATAAAATTATAAACATTTCTGTCAAAATCAATATGAATATATTCAACGCCAATACTGATCAACTTGTTTTTTAGATTTTCTATTTCCTTATCACTGCACGTATTTCCTGATTTAAAATTGCACGCAACATATACTTTATATCCAAGATTAATCAACAACTTAATGTTTGGTATATTGAATTGATCTATCATTGAAGCAGTGGATGCGATCATTAGTGCATTCATGTTTTCATCGTCCTTAAAATTACTTTATATTTTCCTCAATATCCGCCTTTTTGAGCACTTTTTTTATCGTCAAAAAAAATATTTTCAAATCAAGCTTAAAACCCAGATTTTCCAGATATTCAAGATCAAGTTTTACCTTGTCGCTGTCCTCAACATGATCCCTGCCATTTACCTGCGCCCAGCCGGTAATTCCCGGACGAAGCTGATAAATTCCTGCTTCTTCACGCATTTTATGTACATTTTCCTCCTGCGGGATAAGCGGTCGGGGACCGATAAGGGACATTTTCCCGGTAAAAACCTGAAACAACTGCGGCAATTCGTCAATGCTTGAATTTCTTAAAAACCTGCAAAAGGGCGTTATGTATTCACCATCATTGGTGAAATTGCTTGTGGAACAGTATGCCGGCGCGGAACTTTTCATACTCCTGAATTTGGTAATTTTTATGATCTTTCCGCCTTTTCCAACACGTTCCTGCACGAAAAATATTGGCTCTTTCGGATCAGCTATCTTTTGAATAATTGCTATTATCAGAAACGGGATCGCAAGGATCACAAGCGAAACGAAGGAAACGCAAAAGTCCGCTGCTCTTTTTATGAAAAGATATTTTTGCTGTTTTTTCCCAAGTTCATGTCTTTTCAAAGTTTTGGCAACGGTTATCATCAACGGCTCGTCCGAAACCGCCGTTCCCGCAAGCACTTCCTCACTCATATTCCCGCCTCCTTCCGAAAGATCAAGCCTTCCTGCCGCTTACGATCCGAAAAATTTTCTCCAAAACTATGGAATTGATCTTATTTTATATAGTATCTTCTGCAATAAGAAATATAGAATAAATGACATATAGCTATATTATACAACACAATAAAGCGAATGTCAATAACAAAAATGAAGAAAAACTACAAAAAAATCCAAGTAATTTGTGGAAAAGCATATATATATATATAATTTGTTTATATTTTGTTCATAAAATACATTTCAAACAAATTTTCTCTTGCTTGAAATGAAAAATTGTGATATAATGGTAATGTGAGGTGTTTTTATGAGCAAGTACAAAGAGCATATAAAGGCAAATTTTTACTGTTTTCTGCTGGGTCCGCTGTTCATGATATTAGAGGCAAGCGGAGAATTTATCCTGCCGTTCATTAATGCAAACATCATCAACAACGGTGCGGCAAACGGGGATATTCCCTATATCCTGAAATACGGCATTTACATGGTGATAATTGCCCTTGCAATGCTTGCAACAGGCGTTCTGGGAGCATTTTTCAGCATACGGGGAGCGGCTCGGACTGCCGCAGGACTCCGCAAGGACGTTTTTGAAAAGATACAGACTTTCTCCTTTTCGGACATCGACCGCTTTTCAACGGGTTCGCTTATAACCCGCGTAACAAACGATATTACCCAGATACAGACGTTCCTGCAAAGCCTGCTGAGAGGATTTTTCAGAAGTCCCGTAATGCTTATCGGCGCGCTGATAATGTCATTCAGGCTCAGTCCCGACATCGCTTGGGTAATTTTCATAATAGTGCCGTTCCTTGCGGTTGCTACATATCTTATAATCAAATTCGCTTCTCCGCGGTACACCATAATGCAGGAAAGCATTGACGCTCTTAACACAGGCGTCGGCGAAGCCGTCACAAACACCAAGGTAATACGTTCCTTTGTACGCGAAGAACACGAAAAGGGAAAATTCCGCGTTATCAATGGGCAACTTATGGAAAAGACCGTTTCCGCACTTAAAATGATGATCTTAATGCAGCCTGTTTCCGCATTGGCGGTAAATGTTACAACCCTGCTTGTGGTGTGGTTCGCGGGCAGAAAAATTATGGTGGGCAATATGGAGATAGGCACTCTGACAGCGTTTATAACCTATCTTTCGCAGATACTTACCGCGCTGAATTTTCTTGCAAATATCTTTTTGCAGGGAACGCGTGCGGCAGCTTCGGACAGACGTGTTTCGGAAGTGCTTAAAACCGTTCCGGACATCTCCGACAGCGAAAATGCTTCCCATAAGATCGAAAGCGGAAATGTTGAGTTCAGGAACGTTTCTTTCAGATATTTCAAAAACCGCAAAGATCCCGTTCTTGACAATATAAACATTAAGATAAATTCGGGCGAAATGGTTGGAATAATAGGTTCCACGGGTTCGGGAAAATCCACCCTCGTTTCGCTTATTTCCCGACTTTACGATGCGGACGAGGGAGAAGTTATTGTTGACGGCGTGAACGTCAAGGAACTTTCTCTGCATGAACTGCGGGAAAATGTTTCGGTAGTTTTGCAGAAGAATACGCTTTTCTCGGGAACAGTGGCAGAAAATCTCCGCTGGGGAAATGAAAACGCTTCCCATGAAGAAATGGTAAAAGTTTGCCAAATTGCCAGTGCGGACGGGTTTATCTCCGCATTTCCCGACGGTTACGAAACGGAGATCGGACAGGGCGGCGGAAATCTTTCAGGCGGACAGAAACAACGTCTCTGCATTGCCCGTGCTTTGTTAAAATCTCCGAAAATCATGATCCTTGACGATTCCACCAGCGCAGTTGACACCGCCACGGACGCTTCCATAAGAAAAGCGCTTCGGGAACAGCTTGACGGAGTTACGAAAATAATAATCGCCCAGAGAATTTCCTCGGTCATAGACGCGGACAAGATAATCGTTATGGACAGCGGAAAGATAGTAGGCTGCGGGGAACATTCACAGCTTATGAAAAACTGCAAAGAATACAGAGACATATATTATTCACAATGTGAAAATGACGAGGAGGCGGCAGTATGAACATTTCCGAAAATGAAAGAGCCGCCCGCATTGAAGCCAAATACGGCGGCACAAAGGTCACTCAGGACAAAAAGCAGATGGATCTTGGGCGCGGCGGCGGACGTGACCGCGCTATGGGCGCTCACGGAAAACCAAAGGATTTAAAAGCTTCCGCGATCCGTCTGATGAAATACGTTTCCGAGGAGCGAAAGTTTATCGTTACCGCAATTATCTGCTCGCTTCTCTGCACAGTCTCCACACTTATTGCTTCCTATCTTTTAAGACCGATAATAAATCGTTTCATATACTTTGACGAAGCCGATCCGCTGCCCGAAGGACGTTTTCACGGTCTGGGAATGTGGCTGATACTTCTTGCAGTGATTTACGCAATTTCTGTAATTACCCAGTGGCTCCAGCAGCGGCTTATGCTTACTGCTTCACAGCGGACTCTTGCAAGAATGAGAGCGGAACTTTTCGACAAGCTGCAAAGCATGCCTGTAAGATATTTTGACATGAATTCCACAGGCGATATTATGTCACGTTTCACCAACGACACCGACGCGGTAGGCGAAATGCTGAACACCACGCTTATACAGATAATTTCAGGCGCAGTCACCGTTCTGGGAACTATCATTCTCATGCTTGTGACAAATCCCATTCTCGGCGGAATAACCATTGTCTGCACTCCCCTGTTCATGTTCCTCAGCAGGATCATCATGAAAAAGGGACGCAGCGCATATTCCGCGCAGCAGAAAAATCTGGGAATGCTGAACGGATTCAGCGAGGAAACCATTTCGGGGCAGAAAGTCGTGAAAATTTTCAACCACGAAGAAGCCGCCATTGATGAATTTTCCTATCTTAACGGCAGACTCTGCGCTTCACAGGAACGGGCGCAGTTCCGCTCGGGAATTATGGGACCCGTCACACATCAGCTTTGCAACATGGTATATGCCATCTCCGCCTGCGTTGGCGGGATACTGGTCGTGACCCGCGGTTTCGACATCGGCGGACTGACAGTCTCGCTGAACTACACAAGGCAGTTCAACCGCCCCATAAATGAAGTTGCAATGCAGATGAATACCATCTTTTCCGCGCTTGCGGGCGCGGAGAGAGTTTTTGAGATCCTCGATTCGGAGTCGGAAGCGGAAAACGCCGAGACTGTTCCCATGGAAACCATGAAAGGACATATTGTTCTGGAAAATGTCAGCTTCGGATATGTTCCCGGCGTGACTGTCCTGCATGATATTTCCCTTTATGCAAAGCCGGGGCAGAAAATTGCCTTTGTGGGTTCGACAGGCGCGGGAAAAACCACCGTTACCAATCTGCTTTCAAGATTCTACGACATCAGCGAGGGAACTATTACCATTGACGGAGTAAACATCGAAAAAATAGACCGCAATTTCCTGCGTTCCAATATTGCAATGGTCTTGCAGGATACGCACCTTTTCACAGGAACAGTACGTGAAAATATCCGTTACGGACGTCTTGACGCCACCGACGAGGAAGTCATTTCCGCCGCAAAGACAGCTTCCGCACACGCATTTATAGAACATCTTGAAAACGGCTATGACACCGTTCTGGAAAATGACGGCGCAAATCTTTCCCAAGGACAGCGGCAGCTTCTGAACATAGCCCGCGCGGCAATTTCCAAAGCGCCCATACTTATCCTTGACGAAGCTACAAGTTCCGTTGATACCCTTACCGAAAAGCACATTGAAGAGGGCATGGACGCCATTATGGAAAATCACACCACATTTGTAATTGCACACAGGCTTTCAACAGTCCGCCGCGCAAATGCGATAATGGTTCTGGAACAAGGCAGGATAGTTGAACGGGGAACGCACGAGGAACTTCTTGCCGCAGGAGGACGTTATGCGGATCTTTACAACGGCATTTCGGAGCTTGACTGAAAAAACAGCACCGCACAAAGCAGATCTTTGCGCGGTGCTGTTTTAATTTTTTATGTAATTCAGAAGTCCTGTGCAGCCTTCCAGAATGTCATTGTAAGCGGCTTTAAAATCACGAGTGAACCAAGGATCCGCCACATCATCGTCCCGACCTGCAAATTCAAGCAGCTTGCGGACTTTGTGCTGCGGATCATCAGGGAATATGCGAGCTATGTTTATCATGTTGTTTTCGTCCATAAGAGCGAAGAGATCGTATTTATCATAATCGCTTCTTTCCAGACGGATCGCACGCTTTCCTTCGCAGGAAATGCCGTGGCGTTTCAGTTCCGCTTTTGCGGGAGGATATACGGGATTGCCGATCTCCTCTGTGCTTGTCGCCGCGGAGGCAATGAAAATATCCTCACCCGGCAGTTCGCGGCGGAGCAGATCTTTCATTATAAATTCAGCCATCGGCGAACGGCAGATATTGCCGTGACATACGAACATTATCTTTTTTATCATGTTCCCTCCAAAAAATATGCCTGCCGCAGTATCACGGCAGGCAGGTAATTTTTATCAATTATGACGCCATAAGTCCGAGAATTGTAATGCCTTTATTTTCACTTCCCGCCGCGGGCTTGAGTTCAACGGTGTGTTTTACGTTGTCCGCTGCGAAAAGCACCTGCTGAGTGTTTCCGTAATTTCCCCAGCCGCCTGTGAAATCGGCGTTGAGCGTTCCTTTCTTTGCACCGTCAACGTAAACTTCATACTGACCGCTCTTGCCGTCTGTGGTACACATGAAGAAGAATCCCAGATTGCTGCATTCTACCTCAAAGGTAAGGCTTCCGCCTGCTGTGGATTTCCAGTTGTTGTGGAACTGATCGTAGAAATCCTTTTCCACAACTTCAAATCCGTCCGAAACAGTTGCGGTAATGTCCGCCGCGCTGAGCATCTTGGCATTTGCGTAGTAGTCCTTTGTAAGAGGTTCTGCGGCAAATGGAGCGGGTTCTTCGGTGACAGAATCAAGGTTGTTGTAAAGTTCGTCCAGATAGCGGCTGATGATCTGATTTATAATGTCGTGTCCCGCATCGTTGGGGTGAATGTTATCGGGAGAAATGTCCGTCCATTTGAGAGTACCTGCTTTTACTTCGGGGAAAACAGCGTCATGATAGCTTATCATAGGAAGATCATAGGCTTCGCCGATCTCCTTGTGAGTGTCCTGAAGGCTTGTTCCGTCCTCCATAGTCGTGAACAGGAGCATTACAGCAGGGTTTGACTCGCAGCCAAGGATCTTTCTTACAAGGCTGTCGTAGGAATACTTGTTCATGACCTTGTCGGTATCATTAACGGAAAATTCTACAATTACCACATCGGGCTTATAGGAAAGAAGCTGCTCGTCCACACGGTGAACGCCGAGATAGCTGTTAGTTCCGCCTATGCCTGCGTTTACAAACTCAACGTTTCCGGGGAACTTATTCTGCCACCAGTCGTTGAATTTTGAAGCGTAGCAGTTTGCGGGGATCGAAGCAAGACTTCCCTGAGTTATGGAACCGCCTATAACTCCCACGGTGATCTTCTCGCCGTTCTTTGCCTTTTTCATTGCAGCCGCAAGACGCGCTTGGTTGCCCTTGCTCATGATAGCTCTGTTGTACATTTTATCCGACACTCCTTCATTAAGATCTACAGGAACGCTTGGATCAACATCGTTTGACGTATCCGACGCAAGCGTTACAGGCTGAGAAATTTCCGCTGCCGCCGATGTGGTTTCACCGCCGACAACTTCTGTTTCGCCGTCCTCCGAGGAAATACAGGCGGAAAACATTGACGCGCAGAGCAGCATTGCTGCTGCCGAAGAAAGGCATTTGCTGAATTTGTGACTCATTTTACCATTCCTTTTCTGAAATTTTATTTTATGAGGATACCTCATTTTTACTTTTTTAAGCATCAAAATATGCCGTTACGAAAATTGCCGCCGAGTTGCAGTAGATGGTTGCTTCATTGGTGGAAAAGCTGTAAACTATGTCATAGTAACATTTTGCGGGAGCTTCTTCCGAGGGAATGTTCCAACGGGTGAATTTATCCTGAGAACGCTTATTCGGTCCGCAAACAAGCAGCCCCGGAACAGGATCTTCCACATCGTCCGCCTCTGAAGGTCTGTGATGGGGACGTTTTACACTGTCGCTGCCGATTCCCGTCACAAAACATATGCCCATGGGGTTCTTTCCGAGAACGTAGCCGAGCTGTTCATAAGCAGTGGTAATATATTCCTCACAGTCAAAAATTTTGTATGCCATTATCAGGAGCATACTGTCCGTCATGGAATACATATTGCTGCCGCGTATGTAGTCCTCATCGGATTTTGCCGTTCCGTAACCGCTGTGTCTGCTGAGACTGCAAAGAGTATCGGCGCGGAGGCGCATCTGCGATTTTATCTCGTAAATGACTTTCTCGTCCGCGGGACGTTCCCCGAACATATAGGAAAGCGCTCCGAAGCCGCCGTTGTCGCGGTTCAGGAATCCCGTAAGCTTCACATTTCTGTAAAGTTCTTTTATAATATCGTGGAAAGACTCATCGCCTGTAGTTTCGTAAAGTTCGCATACCGCCCAGAACATATCATCATCGTTGTTGTTGTCGAAAAAATCTCCTGCCGCGCTTATCACAGTTGTAGGCGGGTTCACGAAGGGTTTGTAGTCGGGATTGTTTATCAGCCAGATCCAAGCGTTTATCGAAGCTTCATTAAGGCTTTTTGAAAACTCCTCGTCAAAGGGAGAAAATATCCTCGAAGCCAGCGAAGTTACGGCGCAGAAACAAGCTGCCGCCTGATGGGAGCGTGGGAAAACATATCTTATAACATCGTCGTCCTCGGGCATTACGATGGGAGTTGAAGTCATAGGCGCGACTTTATGGTAAACGCCGCCGTCGCGGGTCTGCATTTTCATGAGCCATTCAAGACCGACGCGGCATTCGTTGAGAATATCGGGAATGCCGTTTCCCGATTCGGGAATATCGGAACTTTCGGAGAATCTGTCGGGGAACAGGCTGTAAGCGTAAAGCAGATGTCCCAGTGCGGTGCAGGTGCAGACGGTGTATTTTCCGTATCCGCCGGAATCGTGCCAGCCGCCAGAAACGTCCAGTCTTACGAAGTTGTTTTCAAATGTGGGAACAAGGTCGCTGTGGCACTGTCCGTGGAGATATTCTCCTGCAAAACTGCCGTCAAGTTCCCCGCATCTGCTGTAATAGAAACCTTTCAGCAGGCTGAGTTTCAGAGCCTTGTAGGGATAGTCGGATATTGTGAAAGTTCCCGAGCGTTTCAGTCCGCTGCGGATATAGAATTCGCCGTTCTCATCAAGATCGGAGAAATCCAGCATTGAAACGTTATCCCCCGAAGCTTGGTCGTAAACGGGATCGGACGGCGTTCCCGAAAAGACGGTTTTTCCGCCTTTTGCCCTGACTATCTGGAAATAGTCCGCCGAGCCTGTAAGATAGGCGATCTTAGGCATTTTATTGATATAGCCCACCTGATTGAGCATTATCTTTTTTACCATAGTACCGCCCCCTTGCCGAGTTTACAATTTTTAAAGATCGGATAAATAAGTTTACAATTCTGCTTATTCTAATTATACATTATTTTACACATATAAATAATGACATTTTTTATAACTTTTTTACTTATTTTATTAATTATTGCTTGATAATTTTTTTAATATGTGGTAAAATTACTTGTAATTAAATTTGAAAGGGCGTGGCGATATGAAAATTCCACACAGCGACAGCAAAACACTTTACATGGGAAGGTATGACCGTGACAATAACGGAACGCGGCTTTATTTTGTAGGTTCGCAGATAAAGCTGAGATTCAGCGGCACAAAACTTCTTCTGGAACACGATACCACAGTCTATTGGGGACAGGTCTCACTGGGGGTGATCCTTGACGGCAGAATGTCGGCTTTACCTCTTTCTCCCGAAAACAACGGCAGGGTCATGACTTCCGTTATCGCGGAAGGACTTGAAAACACCGAGCATGAAGCAATAATTTACAAGCGTTATTCCTCAAATTATTTTATAAACATAAGAGCATTTGAAACGGACGGAGAATTCCTTATGCCCGACCCGCTCCCGTCACTGAAAATGGAAGTTTTCGGCGACAGCGTATGCGCGGGCGAAGTCTGCGAAGCGGTTGATTTCACAGGCAAGAACGATCCCGAAAACCACAACAGCATTTACGACAATGTATGGCACAGCTTTGTTATGCAGACCGCGCGGAACATCGGCGCACAGATACATAACAACAGTCAGGGCGGCATCGCGCTTTTCGACAGAACGGGATATTTCCATTACCCCGACACTCTCGGTCTGGAAAGCGTTTACGACAAGACCTGCTATTTCCCCGAAGCGGGAGAAGTTACCAAGTGGGACTTTTCAAGATACACTCCCGATATTGTTATCATCGCCGTGGGGCAGAACGATCAGCACAATCCCGTAACGCAGGAAAACGACAGGAACATTTCCGACTCCGCATACCGCAGAAAGTGGAAAGACAAGTACATTGAAATTGTGAAAGATCTGGAAAGTCATTACAAGACCGCCAAGTTTGTCCTCACTACCACAGTTCTCATGCACGACCCCGACTGGGACAACGCTATCTGGGAAATTGCCGATGAACTTAACGGCATGGGGATAAAGACCTTCCACAATATGTTCAGCCGCAACGGCGCGGCAACTCCCGGACACCCCCGCATTCCCGAACATGACGAAATGGCGCGGGAACTTACGGATTTTATCAGGAAAAATGTTATATGATGGAACTGTAATAAAATTACAGCAAAATTACGATATAAAAGTCATAAAAATGATATTTTATTCCCCTCGTTTGTGGTAAAGTATAATTACAGTAAAACGAAAAGCGCCGATAAGACGATCGGTAAAATGTTTAAAGGAGAAGTGATCTATATGAAAACCAAAAAGATTCTCGCATTTGCTTCCGCACTTGCACTGCTCGGTTCAATGACAGCCTGCTCGGGCGGCGACTCGGGCGAAGCCGAAGTTACAACAGCTTCCACCGCTCCCAAGGAACTGAACGAAGAGGATAAAGCTGCTCTCGAAAATGTAGTAGTAGAAGATGCTGAAACTCTTGAAAATCCCACAGTCCGCTGGCTGGCTACATACGACATCAACCCTGCGGACGGCAAGCCTAAGATGCCTGCTCTCGAAATGTTTGAAACACAGTACGGCGGAAAAATTGAATATATCCCCTGTACATACGATGAACGTTATGACAAACTTGCTACAATGCTTATCGGCGGTGATGCTCCCGATATGTTCCCCGCTCAGGAATTCGATACATTCCCCAGCAGAGTTCTTGAAGGAAAATTCCAGCCTTGGGACGATTATCTTGACTTTAACGACGAGGCTCTCTGGTCAGGCGTTCCCGGCGCAAAAGCACTTTCCGAAATGCACGTTCTCAAAGGCAAACACTATGTTGCTGCTGTAGGAACATATTCACAGTGCGTTATGGTATACAATAAGAACACCATCGAGGACAACGGTCTTGACGATCCTGCTCAGCTCGTTGCTGACGGCAACTGGACATGGGATACATTCAAGAAGATGTGTCAGGATTACTGCAGCCGTGAAGAAGATAAATTCGCTTACGACAGCTGGTATTTTGAAAGAGCACTGCTCCTTACAACAGGCGTTGCTCCTGTCGGCATGAAGGACGGCAAACTGGTAAATAACCTTGCAAGCGCAGAAGTAGAGCGTGCAGAAAACTTCATGTACGACCTTAAAATAAACGATCTGCCCCTTCCTAAGGCTGAGTTCGACTGGACAGAACACGCTGAGCGTATCGGCGAAGGCAAGACTCTCTTCCTGCCTATCGGTACATGGGCGCTCTGGGGCGATCCCGCATATAATACAAAGTTCGGCGATCCCGGCGACATCATGTTCGTTCCGATGCCTAAGGATCCTTCTGCTGACGCTTACTATCTGCCTTCCAGCATGGACGCTTACGCTCTCTGCCAGGGTGCTGCCAACCCCGAAGGCGCTGCTGCTTACATGAAGTGCATACTAACCGCAGGCAACAGTGATGAAAGCAAGGCTATCACAGAAAAGCAGTACCGCGAGGATTACGGCTGGACAGAAGAAATGATAGAAATGATGCACACTGTTGACGATCTTACCGCAGAACACCCGATGATCAGCTTTGTAGGCGGTCTCTCCGGTGATATAAACGGCGCAGGCGTTGCTCACGATATTGATGACGCTATCAAGCAGGCTTCCTTCAGCGGAGCTGATTGGGCATCAACAAGAGAATCCATAAATATGGAAGCTCAGACTGATATTGATGAACTCAACACCCGCATTGAAAACGAGCTTTGATAACTTCTAAATTTCCATACAATTGCCATCTCTCAGGCAGAGCGGGGAAACTTTCCCCGCTCCCCTTAAATGGGGAAATCTTTTCACAGAAAGCAGGAATATGCACATGAACGGTTTTAACGGTTACAAAAAAGGCGTAAATTTAGGCGGCTGGCTTTCCCAGTGCGATCATACCAAGGAACGCTATGACAGCTTTATCTGCAAGGCGGATCTTGAAAAAATAGTTTCATGGGGTGCGGATCATGTTCGTATTCCTGTTGACTATGAACTTCTTGAAAAAGAGGACGGAACTCCCGATGACAGCGGCTTTGCATATCTTGACAAAGCCCTTGACTGGTGCGGAGAAACCGGTCTCAATATGATAATAGACCTCCACAAGACTGCGGGATTTTCCTTTGACTATCTTGAAAACGAAAGCGGATTCTTTGACAGCGAAAAATATCAGGAGCGCTTTTACAAGCTCTGGGACAGAATTTCCGCGCGCTACGGGAAGTATTCCGACCGAGTTGCTTTTGAACTTCTCAACGAAGTTACCGATCGGGAATTCTGCCAAAAATGGAACGCCATTGCCAAGAAAGCAATGGAACGTCTCCGCAAAAATGCTCCCGATACGATAGTCCTTGTGGGAGGGTACTGGAAAAACAGTCCCGACGCCGTAAAGGATCTTGATCCTCCTTATGACGACAAGGTAGTTTACAACTGCCACTGTTACGATCCTCTTGACTTTACACATCAGGGCGCAACTTGGGTAAAGGAAATGGATCAGAGCAAGCGCATAGCATTTTCCGAAACGGGCATTACTCCCGAATTCTTTGAAAAACGTTTTGCGGAAGCTGCGGAAGCTGCGGCGAAGAACAACACCGTTCTTTACTGCGGCGAATACGGAGTCATAGACGTTGTTCCCGCAAAGGATACTATCGAATGGTTCAAGGCGATAAACGCGGCATTCACGAAAATGGATATCGGTCGTGCGGTCTGGAACTATAAAGAAAAAGATTTCGGACTTTCGGACGAACATCTCAGCGGGGTATTGGATCAGATCATAAAATACCTCTGACGAATATCCAAATTTTGGTTTTTCATATTTCTCCTTAAAGGCAGCCGCATTGCTGTGTGCGGCTGCCTTGGCTTTTTATAATATCTTCTATTTCGCCCACAGTCGGAGGAGCAAGCTGCATGGGATAGCGCGAGATCGCCGCAGCCGCACACCCGCTTGCAAAGCGTATAAGTTCATCATCTGACATTCCCGCCGCAAGCGCATATGCGCAGCCTGCCTTGAAGCTGTCCCCCGCTCCAAGCGTGCTGACGGCATTCACCTTGTACGGCATAAAACGCTTTGTTTCTCCGCCTTTTCTTCCGTAAAGAAGTTCATTGCCGCCGTTTGTAATTACAGTCAGTCCGCCGCCGTTCTCCCTGAACAGCGAGAACATTTCCTCACGGGAACAGTCCTTGTAAATATCCCGCAGCCCTTCGCACGAAATTACCGTAACGGCAGAATTCCTGTGTATAAAGCTGTCATACCCGCAGTCTATGGTAACATAAGGCTTTTGATGTTTCAGACACAATTCCGCGGCTTTGTCCGAATCCTCGCGGAAGTATGGATCAACGGCTGCCGCATCACATTCTGCAATATCCGCTTCTTTTGGAGCGTTCCAATGACGCACTCCCGTTTCAAACGCTTCGGAATAGAATTTCCCGAACGTTCCGAAAGGTGTGCGGACGTTTCCTGAGATCCATATATGATCTTCAAGTCCTTTAAAATTGCTGTCAAAGCAAAGCGAGGAAAGATCCACGGAACGGTCTTTGTAAAAATCCCGCACAAGCGCGGCAGTATCCGCGCCGATGTGGGTGCCGTCCATTCTGACATCTGCGCCCAATGATGCAAGCACTGCTGCACAAGTTCCCGTTTCCCCGCCGGGAAAACGATAGCTCTGCTTTATTTCCGAATACTCATCAGGCTTGGGAAATTCATCAAGCAGATAACTGTTTGAAATAACTATCATTCCGTAACAGTATATTTTCATGATATTTTCTCCGTTCAACAAGCAGTTTCCGTTTCGTTACGTGCGTTGCAGAGTTTCCAGTAATCGCCTTTCTTGGCAAGAAGTTCTTCATGCGTTCCGCTTTCGGTTATGCCGAGGTTGGAAACATACATTATCTTGTCGCAGTTCTGTATTGTGGAAAGTCTGTGAGCAATGATAAAGGACGTTCTTCCCTCAAGAAGCCGCTCCAAGCCTTCTTGCAGAAGTTTTTCGGTCTTTGCGTCAATTGAGGACGTGGCTTCGTCAAGGACAAGTATCTTCGGATCGCTGATAAGTGTTCTTGCAAAGGCAATGAGCTGTTTCTGTCCCTGTGAAAGCGTTGAGCCGCCTTCTGTGATCTCGGTGTCGTAGCCTTTGGGAAATTCCCGTATGAACTCATCAGCGCGGACGGTCTTGCAGGCGGCGACTATCTCGTCCATGGTAGCGTCAAGTTTTCCGTAACGGATATTATCGGCAATAGTTCCGCTGAAAACAACGCTGTCCTGAAGCATTATTCCCATTTGCGAACGCAGTGACTTTAAAGTCACATCGGAAACATTATGCTCATCTATCAGGACTGCTCCGCTGTTCACATCATAGAATCTTGAAATAAGATTTACAATAGTAGTTTTTCCCGCTCCCGTAGGACCTACAAGGGCAACGCTCTGTCCCTTCTTGACGCTGAATGAAAGATCCTGCAAAACGGTCTTGCTTTCATCGTAGGCAAATGTAACGTTGTCAAAGCGGACATTTCCCTCAATGGGCGGAAGTTCCTCCGCGTTTTCCTTGTCGTTTACGCGGATAGGTTCGTCAAGAGTCTCGAAGATCCTTTCAAGGTAGGAAACTGCGTTTATAAAATTGTTGAACAGGTTCGCAAGGTTAAGTATCGGCTGCCAGAAGCGGGAAGCGTATCCCGACATTCCCACGATAGTTCCGAGCGAAATAGAAGCGGGTCCGAGGACAAGAAGTCCCACCATATAAATTGCCGCGGAGATCGTTGCGGAAATGGTATCGACTGTAGGCCACAGCAGATTGTTGTATGTAACGGCTCTCATCCAGTCCTTGCGGTAAGCTTCGGAAAGACGTGCAAAGATAGCATCGTTTTCTTCTTCGCGGCAGAAAAGCTGCGTAACTTTTACGCCGACTATACCTTCATGCAGATAGGCGTTAAGGTTGGAGCTTTTGTTTGAAACTGCCTGCCATGCGCGGCGCTGCTTATTCTTTATAATAAGTATGAAAGTCATCAGCACGGGAACGCCCGCAAGTATAACAAGCGCCATTTTCCAGTGCATTGCGAACATGAACACTGTTATGAAAACAAGGTTGAAAAGTTCCAGAATAAATGTTATGATACCGTTTGAAAGGGTATCGGAAACGCTGTTTACATAGTTGATTATGCGGACAAGGATCTTTCCGTGGGGACGGCTGTCGTAATATTCAAACGAAAGCCGCTGAAGATGTTCAAAAAGATCCGTTCTTATGTCAAAGATAATATCCTGACCGACTTTAGTCATTATCCGAGAACGTATAGTTGCGAATATAACGTTTACAATTATAGTCAGCAGGAGAAGTCCGCCCATAAGCAGGACTTGCTTTTTGTCACCGCTTGGGATCGCAACGTCGATGGCGTGCTGCGTGATCACAGGACCGAAAAGTCCGATAATTACAGCAGCCGCGCTCAGGGACAGGGAAAGTATCATTTTCCATTTGTAGCGGGAAACGTAGACCATAGCCCGCTTCATGTGCCGTATGTCAAAAGGGGATTCAAGCTGTTCGTCTATATCATATTTATTTCTTGCCATAGGTTTCTCCTTTCCGTTATCGGAAATATCTATTGACTTTAAAAAACGATTGATGTATAATATTAATAGAAATATGCGGCAGTAATGCTGCATATTATGCAGGGAACAGGAGTTTCCGGTCGGGCTGACGAAACTTAACAGTCGTAGCAGTTCCGTGAAGTGATGAAGTCCTGTAATGCTCCGATACGCCGTGCAGGACAGAGCTTGATAATGGTTGCGCATTTACCAACAATCGGATAGGTCTCTGACCGAAAGAAAATGCCCAGAAGTCCCTGATAAGGGACTTCTTTTTTTTGTCTGTTACTCGATGTTTCCCTGCTGGAGATCGTAAATTTCCCTATAATAGCCGTCCTTGTTTTTAATAAGTTCGTCATGAGTTCCCATTTCGGAAATTTTTCCGCCTTTGAGAATGATTATCTTGTCCGCGTCTTTGGCGGAGGAAATTCTCTGTGCAATGATTATTTTTGTGCAATTGAAATCAAGGTCTGCAAGATTTTCCTGAATGTGCTTTTCCGTTTCCAGATCCACGGCGGAAGTGGTGTCGTCAAGAATAAGTATTGCAGGACGTATCGCCAACGCTCTTGCAAGGGAAAGTCTCTGCTTCTGTCCGCCCGAAAGTCCCACGCCCCGTTCGCCGACGATCGTGTCATAGCCTTCATTCAGATCGTGAATAAATCCGTCCGCATCGGCAGCTTTTGCAAAGCGGTAAACGTCCTCATCGGGCATATCGCTGTTTCCGAAAGAAATATTTCCCTCGATGGTGTCCGACCAGAGAAGAACGTCCTGCATAGCCATGCCGATGTTTTTGCGGAGCTTTTCAAGCTCGATAAAGCGGACATTTACACCGTCAACGAGAACTTCGCCCTTCTGCGGATCGTAAAGCCGCGGGATAAGGTTCACAAGGGAAGTTTTTCCCGAACCCGTTTCGCCCATAATGGCAACTGTTTCTCCTGAATTTATGGTGAAGCTTACATCATCAAGGACAATGTTATCGCCGTAACCGAAGGTAACGTTCCTGAATTCCACGCTGCCGTCAAGATGTTCGGGCATTTCCTTGTGGTCTGCGCGGTCAACGATAAACGGACGGGAATAGTAAACTTCGATTATCTTTGAAGCGGAAGCAAGGAATCTTTGCAGGTCGTTGACAAGCGTACCAACATTTCTCATAGGGTTGGAAAGCGTCCAGATAAGACCGCTGAATGCTACAAATTCGCCCATGGTGAGCCGTCCCGAAATAACGAACAATCCTCCTGCGATAAGGTGAACAACGGTAAGTCCCTGCGCTGTAGTTTCGATAAACGGGAAGTATTTCAGCCAAGTCATGGCGGAATCCTTGTTTGCCTTTGCGTAGTCGGAGTTTTTCTCCTGAAAGAGTTCTATTTCGTGATCCTCGCGGGCAAATGCTCGTACAACGCGGTTTCCTGCAATATTTTCCTGCGCTCTTGTGTTCAGATCGGAAAGTTTTTCACGGAGAGCAACATATTTGGGACCCACTTCCTTGCGGAAAATTCCCGAAATAATAAAGATAAGCGGAGTAAGCGCCAGCAGACAGAGAGCCATCAGCGGGTCAAGATAGAAGAAGTATATAGTAGTAGTCGTGAAAAGCACAAGGCTTTCAAGAAGGGTCTTTATGATCCATGCAACGCTGTGACGCACCATGTCTATGTCGCCTGACAGACGGGTCATAATATCGCCTGTGCGGTTCCTGTCGTAGAAAGTCATATCCTGTCGCTGAACGTTGGCAAAAAGGAAATTCCTGATCTTTGCAAGCATACCCTGAGAGCATTTTTCGTAAAGCATATTGGTGTTGAACTGGATAACAGTCCTTGTCAGGGTAAACAGCACCATTCCGCAGCAGAGCATTATCAGCAGGCGGCTGTTGTTTTGGAGATTTTCTGCGGCGTTGTCGCTGTAGATAAAAGTATCGACTATCTGCTGACTGAAAACAGGGTTGGAAATATACATCATCTGCGAGATCACAGTCAGGCAGAGGGCAAGTATGTATTTTCCGCGGTAGCCTTTAAGATTTTCCCATATCCATTTTATCTGGAACATAAATATCCCCCTTTCGCAAAGGCAGCGCGCAAGCGTTTTTTGCGCGGTATTGCCTTAAAAAACCTGTAAACGAGTACCACTTATTTTATCATATAAATACGAAAAATAAAAGGGGTTTCACAAAATTTTCACATGGACATTTACAATGAATTTTCAGAAAATTCATTGTAATTTTTTGTTGAATTTTACGGAAACGATTAAGGCTTTTGATATGGGAATTGTTTTGAAAAATGCGGCATTATTTTTATTGACATACAGGGATACACAATAGTAGAAACATTCTGAACAAATATCCTCCGTTCTCAAAGTGGCGGGGGATATTTTCCGTAATTGTGCAAAACGCTGAATTCTCCCGAAAAACCTAAAGTTTCTGAAATTCCTGCCGATATATATTATAAGGAATGAAAAGGGGGCTTTTTTATGGATATTACCGCAATGAATTCAGTAAATAACTATGTTAAAAGCATAAATATGCAGCAAAAATGGCAGCAGAAAAAGGAAAGCGGAGATTTTTCCGCAAACGGCATAAGATCCGTCAATGAATGGATCGAAGAACAGAAAAATAAGCTTTCAAAAAACAACTCCGAGGATAAAAATGGCGATAAAATACTTACGGGAATACGCACAAAGATGTCCTGCGGCGGAAGGCTTTCACCATCGGAGAAAAGCTATCTGCAAAGAAAAGATCCCGTTGCTTACGCTCAGGCGATGGAAGTTGAAGCGGAACGGGCGGCATATGCCCGAGAACTGAAAAAATGCCGCACAAAAGAAGAGGTCATGCGCTTTAAGATGTCCCATGCCGCAAGGTCACTGGCAAATGTAAATTCGGTAATGAACGATCCGCATATCCCGCAGGAGAAAAAGCTGAGCGCGGTCATGAGCGAACAGCAGAAGATGTCCGCTATCGAAAAGGAAACTGTGGATTTTGTAAAAAGCGGCGATTATGCGGCACTTCCCACCGAACGCGAAAAACTCAAAGCGGAAAAGGACATGGAAAAGGCAAAGTCCGAGGAAAAGCGCTGCAAAGACGCCAACGACAAAGCCAAGGAACAGGAAAGCAAGCCTGCTGTCAAGGACGAAAAAGGCGTTCAGCAAAAGGAAAAGCACCGTCCCGAGGAAAAGCCGAAGATCACAAAGGAACAGGCGGAGAACACTCCCGAAGCCCGCAAAGTCAGACGTGCAAAGGCAAAAGCCGCTTACGAAGAAAGCCGCGACAGATATGCCCGCGAACTCATTTCCACCCGCAGCAGCGGCGATCTCAAAAAAGCATAATTGCAGGATTTCGGGGGAATTATTTCAAATGCGAAAGCATATTGCAATTGATTCCGAGAAAATTTGCATAAATCCAAGTTAAAAATTGCAGAATTCACAAAAAATTTTAAATTTTATAACGTGATATGCAAAAGATGGTTTTATAATAAAGACAATGAAGCAAAGGCGCTCCGAATTTTCGGGGCGTCTTTTATTTTTTTGGAAAGGTGGGAAAGTTATGACCATTGCCGATACGACCGTTTGCCGCAGCAAACCTGTTACTCCTGTTGCTGACGCAAGCGAAATAAACGAACTTCTCCGCAGGTATGGTGTGAAGTTCGGAATATATAAGAACGGACAGTTCAAAGAACAGCTTTTTCCTTTCGATCCGATACCGAGAATTATCCCCGCCGAGGATTTTCAGGGTATCGAGAAAGGTCTTATCCAGCGTGTTGACGCTCTTAACAGATTTCTTTATGATATTTACCACGAAAAGAATATCATAAACGACGGCATCGTTCCCGAAAATTTCGTGTATATTTCCAGCGGGTATCTTCCCCAATGCGAAGGGATAACTCCGCCCAATAAAATTTACAGTCACATTTCGGGAATAGATCTTGTTCAGGGCAAAGACAAAGAATGGTACATTCTTGAAGATAATCTCCGCATACCTTCGGGCGCGTCCTATCCCCTTATTGCAAGGGAACTTACCCGCGCGGCGTCCCCTGCGGCATTTTCGGGGAATGACATCATCGACAACCGCAACTATGCAAAACTCCTGAAAGAAACAATGGACTACGCAAACCGCGGCGGCATTAACGCTATTCTCACTCCGGGACGTTACAATGCTGCGTATTTTGAACATTCCTATCTTGCGGAGCTTACCGGAGCGGCGCTTGTTCAGAATGATGAGCTTTTTGTTGAGGACAATGTTCTTTACCAGAAAACCTATTCCGGCGGAAAAACAAAGATCGGCGCGCTTTACCGCCGCATTTCCGACGAATACCTTGACCCGCTGACTTTTGAACCAACGTCATTGATAGGTATTCCCAATCTTATGGAAGCTTATCGCTCGGGAAATGTTGCAGTAATAAACGCTCTCGGCAACGGCGTTGCAGACGATAAAGGCATTTACTATTTCGTTCCGAAAATGATAAAATACTACCTCGGCGAAGAACCTATCCTGAAAAATGCGCCTACATATCTGCCTTTCTACAATGAGGACAGGGAGTACGTTCTGAAAAATCTTGAAAAACTCGTTATAAAGGACGTTGCGGAAGCAGGCGGTTACGGCGTTGTTTTCGGACGGGATCTGGACGAAAAGGCGCTGGAAGATTTCAGACAGACTATTATCCGCGAACCGAGACGGTTCATAGCGCAGGAAGTAATAGATTTCCTTGATCTGCCTATTCTCGAAAACGGCGGAGAAGTCATGCGGAAAGCAGACTTGCGGGCATTCGTGCTTTCGGGCGAAAAAACAAAGGTATGGGCGTCGGGACTTACAAGATTTTCGCGGAATCCCGATTCATTCGTTGTAAACTCATCTCAGGGAGGAGGTTTCAAAGATACATGGGTACTATCTCGTTAGAACACGGTGACCGTCTTTACTGGCTGGGGCGGTACACAGAAAGGGTATTTACCACATTAAAATCACTGGAGCGGCTTTACGATAAACTGATCGACCGCGATCCGAAACATTATATAAAATATCTGGAATGTTTCGGGCTGTCGGACGATTTCGGAAGTCCCGAAAAGTTCCTGCAAAGCTTTATTTTCGGGCGGGAAAACTGCTATTCCGCGGCGTACAGTCTGGAACGTGCTTATGATAACGGAATTGTGCTCCGTGAGGAAATTTCCACAGAAGCACTTGCCTATTTGCAGCTTGCCATGGACAGACTTGAAAAGGCGGACGCTTCAAAAAGCGGACTTGTAGTTTCGCTCCTGCCCGTGGAAGATACCATATTCAGCTTCTGGGGCTGCATTTACGACTATGTTTATGATGAGGAAATAAAGAACATTATCCTTTGCGGGAAAGCCGTGGAACGTCTGGAACTTTGCGTTCGGCTGAAATACAACGGTGAACTTATAAACAGGGAATTTGAACGGCTTTGCAGGAATCTTTCCAAGATCCCCAAGAACACGCCTTACCGCTACAATACCGAACAGCTTTCGGTGCTTGTGGAGATAATCGAGTCGGAAAACTGCTGCAAAGGTCGGGAAAATCAAGTGCTTACTGCGCTTGGAAAGCTTTTTGACCCGGTGGATCGGAAAGGAAGGAAAACGGCATGAAAAAACTTAAATTTTCATTTTCCACAAAACTTACTTTTGACGACTATGTACATGATCATTCCTTTGCGCTTCGGTTCACACCTGTGGAAAGTCCCGCTCAGCATATAACGGCTTTCGGTGCGGAAATTTCCCCTTTTGCGTCAACGCGGGACACAGTGGACGCTTTCGGAAACACGGTGACAAGCGGTTTCCTGCAAAAAGAACATCGCTTTCTGGATTTTGAGATAAACGGCATTGCGGAAATAGACATTTCCAAGCCGAAAACCGATTTTATGCCATGCTACCGCTATCAGACGCATTTTACAAAGCCTGATGTTGCTTTAAGTGAATTTCACCGCTTTTCCGCGGAAAAATGTTCCTGTTCCGACCCTTACGGAAAGGCTATGTTCTATTCCGAAAAGATTTCCGAACAGATACGTTACGAGAAAGGCGTTACCACCATAAAAACCACCGCCGCAGAAGCTTTCGGGCTGAAAGCGGGAGTTTGTCAGGATTACGCGCACATACTTCTTTCAATGCTGCGAATGGACGGAATTCCCTGCCGATACGCTGCGGGACTTGCCTGCTGTGACGGCGAAACTCACGGCTGGGTGGAAGTCTGGGACGGCGAAAAATGGGTGGGAATAGATCCCGCAAATGACCGTCCTGCAAATGAGGATTATTTAATACTTTCCCAAGGACGTGATTTCGGAGACTGCGCCATTGACAGGGGAGTAATGTTCGGCACATACACAAAGCAGTTACAGCTTATTTCCTCAAAACTTGAAGAAATTGCGTAGGAAAAAAGCCGCGCAAAGCCGGTCTTTGCGCGGCTTGACCTTAATATTATTACAGGGAGAAAATTTCACATGATAAAGACCATAGCGCAGGCTGCCCTTGCGGTAAATGAAAAGCTGAAAATACGCAAGAACAGCATTAAAAACGGCAGCGGCAAGACCCGTCTCAGCATCGTTACGGGAATACACGGCGATGAACTTGAAGGGCAGTATCTTGCATATCTTATAGGAAATCGTATTCAGGAGAATATCGAATTTCTTGACGGAACGGTGGATATTTACCCCGCTCTGAATCCTCTGGGAATTGATTCTATAACCCGCGGGATCCCGCTTTTTGACCTTGATATGAACAGGGTGTTCCCCGGGTCGAAAGAGGGAACTATGCCCGAGACTATTGCCGCTGCAATAATCGACGATCTGCACGGTTCGGACATCTGCATTGATGTACATTCAAGCAATATTTTCCTGAAAGAGATCCCACAGACGCGGATAAATGTTTCCACGGCGGAAACGCTTGTCCCATATGCAAAAATGCTGAATGTTGATTTTATATGGGTGCACGAATCCGCCACTGTCCTTGAATCCACTCTTGCTCACACTCTTAATTCAATGGGAACAAAAACTCTTGTTGTGGAAATGGGCGTGGGAATGAGAATTACAAAGGAATACTGCTTTCAGCTTTTAGACGGGGTTTTCAATCTTATGAAAAATATCGGCATGTGGAGCGGTCAGACGGTTTCCGTCCGCGAACCGATAGTTTCCCTTAACCGTTCGGTGGGGTTTGTGAATTCTGATGCGGCGGGGATATTCGTCCCCTGCGCGGAGTTCGGAGATCATGTTAAAAAAGGACAGCTTATAGGGCAGGTACTTGACCCATTGACGGGAAAAGCAGCCGCCGATATAAAAGCGGTCTGCGACGGAATGATCTTCACGCTTCGGGAATATCCCGTAGTTTACGGCGGATCGCTGCTTGCAAGAATTTTGCAGGCAGACGAAAATGGAGGGGAAACAGTATGACAAAAGAAATAATTTACACATTAAAATCTCCCTACCGTGAAAATCTGGACGTTACCGCTTTTCGCTTCGGGAAAGGCAAAAAAGCCGCAGCGATAGTAGGTGCGCTTCGGGGAAATGAAATTCAGCAGATGTACGTCTGCTCGCAGCTTATCCGCGAATTAAAGAAACTTGAAGAAAAGGGGCAAATTGCTCCCGATAATGAAATAACCGTAATTCCCTGCGTGAATTACTATTCAATGAATATCGGGAAACGTTTCTGGACAATGGACAACACCGATATAAACAGAATGTTCCCGGGCTACGATATGGGAGAGACTACACAGCGGATCGCGGACGGAGTTTTTTCCGACTTGCAGGGCTACGAATACGGGATACAGCTTGCAAGTTTTTATCAGCCGGGAAATTTCCTTGCCCATGTGAAAATGATGGAAACAGGATTTACCGACAAAGAACTTATGAAACTTTTCGGAATGGAGTACGGAATTGTAAGAGAACCACGCCCGTATGACACCACGACTCTGAATTACAACTGGCAGATCTGGGAAACAAAAGCGTTTTCAGTCTACGCATCGGCAACGGATTCCATTGATGTTAAATCGGCGGAAACGGCTCTTGAAGCAATACTCCGCTTTCTGTACAACACGGGGATCATCACCAAAAAAGTGCGTTCAGGCTATGTTACCGAAATAATTCCCGAATCCAACATCGCGCAGATACATTCAGATGCGGCGGGGATCTTTGTAAGCACAGCGGAAATAGGCGGCTTTGTGAATGAAAATGACATTATCGGAAAAATCACCGACCCGTTTGACGGGGAAACGATCTCGCTTATCCGAACCAATTTTTCGGGAATAGTGTATTTTGAATATAATTCGCCGCTTATAAATGAAAACACCGTTTGCTTTAAGATAATAAAAGAATAAAATAATTGCAGACTGTCTCATGCTCTGAAAATGTTTCTGACAGTCTGCAATTTTTATTTATCATTTTCATGCGCGGTAAGTTTGCCGATGATCTCGTAAAGTATGCTGTATAAAGCCTGTGCCTTTTCTGCATCAAGATCAACGCACGCGCCAAGCTTTTCAGGCACTTTTACCGCTCGTTCTTTCAGCGCTTCACCGCTTTCCGTTATGGTAACGATAAGATCCCGCTCATCTTCCGCGGAACGCTGCCTTTTGATATATCCCTTTTCCTCAAGACGTTTCAGAAGCGGCGTAAGCGTTCCCGAATCCAGATAAAGATATTTTCCCACATCTTTTACGCGGAGTTCCTTATGCTCCCACATCACCATCATTGTGATATATTGGGTGTATGTGAGATCAATTTCGTCTAAGTATTGTTTATACGCCTTTACTATTTCTTTTGAACAGGCGTAAAGCGGAAAGCAAAGCTGATTTTTAAGTTTAAGTGCTTCGTATTTATCCCCCAATTTAATTACCACCTTTATTCTGTAATTTTTCTTGCAAAATCGGCTGCCGCTTTGCAGTCGTTTTCGTCGGGCTTTCCTTTATGCAGCATTGCAAAAACGCCCCGACAAGAAAATTCTTCTTTTGCAACAGGGATATTCTTTTCCGCAAACAGTTTTTCCACATACTTGCGGGTAGAACTTATAACGGCGGACGTGCTGAAATTTATTGCTTTCCCCACAGAAACATTTATATTGCCGATGAATTTTTTAACTTCATCATCTACGTTGAAAGCATACGGCGCACTGCCGAGAAACAGAATATCTACATCTTCGGTCAGCGGTTCAGATACCGTTTTTGCTTCCACGCCAACGGCTTCTGCAATTGCTTCCACGATCTTTTTTGTATTTCCCCCTCTTGAATAATATCTTACTGCAATTTTCATAAAAACAGCTCCTTTCCCGTAAATTCACGAAGCCTGCTGCTCCGCGTTATAGGCTTCGCGTACCGCTTTTGCAAGCTGATCCGCGCAGGAAGTGGGTCTGCGTCCGCAAAGAACGCCTGAGAGCTTGCTTTCAACCTGATCCACCGTCCAACCCTCAATAAGCAGAGGAATTGCTTTCAGATTTCCGTTGCAGCCGCCCATAAAAGTTACATTGTGGATAATATCTCCGTCCAGATCAAGGCTTATCAGCTGAGAACAGGTGTTTTCGGTTTTATAGTCGTAATGGAACATTACAATACCTCCTCAACTTTGGCTTTTACTTTATCCATGGACTCTGTAGGTTCAAAACGTCCGACAATATTTCCCTCGCGGTCAACAAGGATCTTTGTGAAATTCCACTTTATATTGCCGTTGTTCTTGTAGTCCTTATCCATCTTTTTGACGATAGGAGTCAATATCAGTGACATAGGACCGCTGAACCCGCCGAAAGTTGTATTTTCGGTAATATACTTATAAAGCGGAGAAGCGTTCTCGCCGTTGACATCAATTTTTGAGAATTGGGGGAAAGTAATGCCGTAACGTCCTGTACAGAAACTGTGTATCTCCTCATCGCTGCCGGGAG
This sequence comes from uncultured Clostridia bacterium, assembly GCA_947626755.1. Lineage (GTDB taxonomy): Bacteria > Bacillota > Clostridia > Oscillospirales > Ruminococcaceae > RGIG8773. The sequence goes on along the minus strand of CANQTP010000022.1, from coordinate 12,107 downwards.
CTTGTTCGTTGAACCGGTTGCAGGGGAAATCAAGTATTTCCAGACCGTCTTTCTGATGGAGTTCATACAGATCCTGAAGTTCGCTGTACTGCGGGGTAAAGCCGCAGCCCGTAGCGGTATTGACTATAAGCAGGACTTGTCCTTTATAATTTTCAAGGGGTATGCTGTTTCCGTCCTGTGTTTTTACATTAAAATCATAAATGCTCATGGAAATCTCTCCTTTTAATTTTGTAAAATTTAATTGCGCACAATCTATATTTTTATTATAACACAAGCCGATGTTTTGTCAAGGGCATTTTTAATATTTTACATTTTATTAACATTTTCAGCCGAAGCACATATAAAAACTGCGGAAATGCTTATATGCAAAGCATTTCCGCAGATATTTTCAATTTCAGGATCTGTTATTATTTACTAATTTCTTCAAATGCTTTTCACGGGCAAAGTATTCCTTGGATTCCCGCGCCATTACTCCCGAAAGAACTACAAGTGCGACTATATTCGGCAGAGCCATCAGACCGTTGAAAATATCCGCGATGTTCCACACCGCTTCCACAGTCATGTACGGACCTATGAAAACAGCCGCTATGTATATCCAGCGATAAATCGTAGTTACGCCTTTCTTTGCATTTGTAAGATATGCAAGACATCTTTCCGAATAGTAGCTCCAACCGAGTATAGTTTGAAATTATTAAAGCTGTAACATTAATTATTTTAGCACGTTACAGCACAAATGTCAAGGAAAAGCTCCCGTTTTATCTGCGGGAGCTTTTGGCTTTATGAATAAAAGAATTGATAATATGGGTCGTTTGGATCAATATTATCGGGCGGTTCCTGCGTCATGCCGCTGCCATCGGTTTCGGAAGCCGTGAAAGTTTCCCAAGGATCAGCATAATCCTGTTCGGGAACAGTCGTTACCACTTCCGACGGATCGTAAGTTTCGGCGGGAGGATATGCAGGCTCGTCTGCGGGAACTTCTCCGCCTGTGTTCGTCCAGCTTGCCTGACCGTCGCCGAAGCAGGAATAGTTCGTCCGCTCAAAATATCTTTCTATTCCGCGGACTATCGCCTGCGCAAATTTTTTCTGGGATTTGGAATTTGCCAGTGCCATGGCTTCGTCATAATTTGTTACGAATGCCGTTTCCACAAGCACCGACGGGAAATCCTGCTGAAGCGTTACCCAGAAATAGTTGTACTTTTCGCCGCGGTTTCCGTAACCGTCCGAGTGGATCTCACTCTTTATGTAGCTGCCCAGTTCTTCGGAAATGTACTTTGCCAACGGCTGCGAGAACGGCATGAAATAGTGCGCTTCCGCGCCTGTGCCGCTTTCGCTTGCGGCGGCGTTGCAGTGTATGGAGACGAACATATCAGGCGAATACTGACGAGCCGTTGCCGATCTGTCCTCGGTGGGGTAAGTTTCGCTTTCGGTCTTGAAGCGGATAACATTTGCGCCCTTGTCGGAAAGTATCTGCTCAATGTATTTTGCAATTGCAAGGTTGGCTTCCTGTTCCTTGATGTGTCCGACAGCGCCGGGGTCGAATGCGGAACGTCCCGTGTAGCCGTGTCCCGGATCAATTACGATTGTTGCGCCGTTTACGCTGTTTCGGCAGCCGTTGAAACGCAGGACAAGATTGTCTTCGCTGTCGTATGTGGAAGTTATTCCCCCGAAAATTCCGTTCTGCCGCAGGGAAAGGGTAAGTTTTGCCTGTTTCAGCTCTTCCGATCCCGAACTGCTCCATTTCCCCGAAGTGAACACTGCGCTGTCGGGGAAGGATATATCTCCCGAGGAAATGCTTGTTACATAGTCAAATGTAATGGTGATGTATCCCGAATCAAAGGAAGATACGTAGTAATTTCCGTTTCCGCCCTCGCTGTACGAAACTCCGCCGTAGGTTATGGAAAACGGCGTTTTAACGGAAGTTTTCAGTTTTATCACCGTGTCCGTTCCGTCCTTTCCCGCAGCGGAAACGCTTATGGGATTGCTGCCCAGCGGCTTATTTTCCAGAACGGTAACAGCGTCCTTGCGGATACGTTTTCCCGAATTTGTAAGATAGTAGTCGATCTCGCTGTAAGTAACGGATTTTACGATATAGTCAAGAGTTCCCGCAGGAAGTCTTGTGCAGTCGGGAGAAGGACTTGTTGTGGTGGATTTGTAATTATACACCATTGTGTTGTCGCTGTTTACGCGGATAAGGCTTCCGCTGTAGTCGTTGAGGATCTCCGCAAGGGCATTTACTATAATATGCGAACCTGTGCGGGATTCGTTTATATCACCTGTTTTAGTGGGATATGTTCCGAAAAACTCCACATTTCCAAGGTCGATGTCCTCGCCGCGCTTTCCAGCGGGGGCGGTGTAATATCCCGTGTACATGGTGTAGTTGGAGTTGGGATCCAGTTCGTCAAGCTGTCCGTCAACAGGTTTCAGGGAAATGCTCTTGCCGTTTACCTTTGCGGAAACTGTAGAGCCTTTGTAGGCAATTGCGCTGAGGGCAATTGTGGACTGTTCCTCAACGCGCATGATCTCGTCTGTTGGTGAAACGCTTTTCAATACATTTACGGTACGGGTTATCTTGTAGGTGATAACTTTCGCCTTGCTCTGGAATTTAAAAGTATTTACGCCAACGTCCAGTTCTTCGGTAAAGTAGAAACGTCCCGCTTCGTTAAGTTCTATCGCCTTTCCCTGATAGTAAACGGGGAAATTCGGGTCAAACGAGCCCGCGAAAATTACCGTTGGTTCTTCCGTTTTGAAAGTGGTCTTTTGGGGAAGAGTCATTTCCAGTTCGCTATTGAGTCCCTCAAGGTCGATGGTGTCGTCATAATGTTTCATAAGAACGGAAGTTGACTCCATAATATTGCTGTTCAATGAAGAAAGCGAGTTGAAAGCGCTTCCGCCGTATTTGTCAAAATCAGAAGCGGCGATGACCTGTTTTACAAGCTGATCGGGCGAACCCCAACCCTCTGCGTCTGTGCAGATCTGTTCATTGATATGGTGAACATACAGCGGAATGTCCGCTTCTTCCGCATAGGAATTCCACCAGCCCACTATTTCATTAAATGGAATATCGCTGTCGGAAATTGAGCCTTCCGCTTTTAACATAATGAAATCCGCATAGCCTTTGCGAATGTAGCTTACGGTGTCCGCATAGCCGTCGGTAAGCGCTTCAAAGCTTACGGAAGTTTCCGACCCCTTTTCGTTGGTGGTGTAATTTGCCCAGACGTCGTTAATGGCAATTCCCACAGGAACGGTGTTGTTTGTTCGTCTTACCGCGTCCGCCGCAAGGCTGAAGGTATACGCGCCGTTATCCATGAGCCAGTTGTCAAAACCTATTCCCGAACCGTTGTTTACATAGTCGTTAAGCGCAGAATCGGTCTTTGAAGAATAGTAGCCGTCCAGAATTATGCCGTCAACGGGATATTTCACCGTAAAGCTGTGAACGATTATTGCAAGCCTGTCGATCCTTGACTGCAAGTCCATATCTTCAAGCTGACCGAGGACGTGTTCAAGGCTGAAATTCAAGTAAACGTAGAATCCCCGCTCCTTAGCCGCGTCGATGGCATATTCCGCAAGAGGACGTTCCACAGTTGCATTGATGTCCGCATTGTAGAAAGATTCGCCCTTGTAGTCGGTGCGGATAATAATGGAATTCAGCTTATTTTCCTCGGCGGTGTCAAGCATTTTCTCAACGCTTTGGGAAATTTCCTCATCGGTCAGAGTTTCCCCATCGTTTACAACCGCATAATCTATACCGGGAGTAATGTACGCTCCCCGCATATTATCGGGGAAACTGTACATCGGCAGGAAATCAGGTTCTTCAAAGTCGGGAAGATCCTCGTCCCGACCTATATCCGCCTGTGGCTCGATAACGGTTATCTGCCCCGGATCGTCCTCCGCGAAAACTGTCAGACCGCCTGATATGACAGGATCCGCGCCTATGGGGACAAGCATTGCCGCAGCGGTAAGTATTCCGAAAATTTTATTTATCTTCAAATCCCGCAGTCCTTTCTTTTTGATCTTGTGTTCTACTTCTCTATATTTTCAAGCTCTTTGCTTACTGCCTTTGAAACATCGGAAGCAGGCGCAAAAACCGACTCGTATCTGTAAAGTGCCACTCCGCCGTAATTCCCCAGAGTTTCTGCAAGTTTCATCTGTCGGGAGATAATGTCATTGTTCTCCGTCCATTCGTTTTTGCCCTTTGCGCCTGCGTAATTGTCAGTAACTCCTATCTTGTACGCCGCAAGACCTATTACAAGTTTCACGTTTGAATTTTTTACCATTCCGCTCCATTCGGAAATAACGTCCGCATATGGGAGCGTTGCATTTTCAAATCCGAAATACACCTGCGGCAGGATATAGTCGCAATAGCCGCTTTGTGAACACCATGTGCGGACGTCCGCAAAGGCTTTGTAGTCATTTTCAACGCTTCCCTGCGGAGAAATTCCGAAAACGGCTGTGGAATTTGCGGAATGAACCGCTTTGTAAAGCTTTTTCACAAGCTTGTTGACATTTTCAAGCCGCCAGTCGGAAAGGGAAAGAGCCGTTCCCGAAGCGGAATATGCGGCTTTGTCGAAATCCGCCGCCGCTGTGGGATAGAAATAGTCGTCTATCTGAACTCCGTCCACATCGTACCCCGAAACTATCTCGGAAATACCGTCGGCAATAAGTTCCGTTACCTCGTCATATGCAGGGTTAAGATACCACCTGTCCCCCGATTTTACTATGTAAGTTCCGTTTTTATTGTCGTACCAGTTTTTAATTTGGTATTTATCGGAAATATTTTCTATCTGCGCGGAAGTCATTAGCCGCATGGGATTTACCCACGCATGGACGGAAAGTCCTCGTTCATGGGCGGCTTTTACCATTATTCCAAGAGCATCAAAGCCGCTTCCCGAACCGATAGTTCCGTTATACTGTTCACCTGCGGGGAAAAGTTCCGAATCGTAGTAAGCGTCCCCGAAAGCCCGCACCTGAACATAGACTGTATTAAAACCCAGTGCGGAAATATTGTCGAAGTATTCCCCTACCGACTTTGCAAAGGAACTTTCCGACTTGTTTTTCAGAATGGACATATATTCCAGATATGTTATCCAGAAGCCTTTCTGCTCGCGGAAATTCAACGCTTTGTAGTTTCTGCTGCCGTAACTTGCGGCGGGTCTTGTTTCCGGAAGTTCGCTTTCATAGGGACTTTCATACTGCAAGGTAAGAGCGGAAGTTTCCGTTTTTGGCGTCGTGGTTGTTTCCGGAATTTCCGTTTCGGGGACCGTTTTCGTGGTTTCTGTGGGAGTTTCCGACATTTCCCGAACGGTTTCTGCGGATTCTGTTTCAGAAACCGCGGAAGAAGTTTCATCGGCGGCAGTTTCGGAAATCGTGGAAGCTGTTTCCGAAGATTCGGAAGTAATTTCCGTAACGGAAGTAATTTCCGTTTCGGATGTGATTTCCGCAGCGGAATTAATTCTCGTAACGGAAGTGATTTCCGCTTCGGAGGTGATCTCCGTTTCGGACAAAGGAGCCGCCGCAGATGGAATGTCGGGCAGCGCCGAATTATCCTCCGAAACAGACTTGCAGGAAGTTGTCAACAAAATTATCAAAACAGCAAAAAAGCAGTAAAAAAGTCGCATAATCCCTCTTTTAAACGGTAAAAATTTATGATATACTTTAATTATATAACATTTACTTCCCAAAGTCAATTACAAAACGGTTAAAATCGCAAGCGGTTTTCATTTGCGGAAAGTTATTAACAAATTGTAAAACATCATAAATCCCCTTGACAAATCATGCGCTAAGTGGTATACTTATTAAGTCGTTCAAGGACAAGCATTGCGCTGGTGTAGCTCAGTTGGTAGAGCAGCTGATTTGTAATCAGCAGGTCGGGGGTTCGAGTCCGTCCACCAGCTCCATTTTATGCTTATCCTCGTTCTATGGAAGAGTTCCCGAGCGGCCAAAGGGGGCAGACTGTAAATCTGTTGCTTCGGCTTCGGTGGTTCGAATCCACCCTCTTCCACCAGTTACGTCCTGCTGATATGCAGGACGTAATTTTTTGCTTGGAATATTTCAATTACTATAAAGAACACAAGGAAGGAAATTTTTATGGTTAGAAACGACCTGAGAAACGTTGCCATAATCGCACACGTTGACCACGGAAAAACCACCCTCGTGGACGAAATGCTGAAACAAGCGGGCGCTTTCCGCGAAAATCAGACTGTCGCCGAAAGAGTTATGGACTCGGGCGATCTGGAGCGGGAAAGAGGTATCACCATTCTTGCAAAAAATACCGCTGTCATGTATAAAGACGTGAAAATTAACATCATTGACACCCCGGGACACGCAGATTTCGGCGGCGAGGTGGAGCGCGTCCTGAAAATGGTGGACGGCGTTGTGCTGCTTGTCGACGCGGCGGAAGGCTGTATGCCCCAGACAAGATTTGTACTGCAAAAGGCTCTTGAACTCGGTCACAGGATCATTATTGTTGTGAATAAAATAGATCGTCCCGATGCGCGTCTTGACGAGATAGGCGATGAAGTCCTTGAACTTCTCCTTGATCTTGACGCCAGCGAGGAGCAGCTCGAAAGTCCCATACTTTTCTGCTCGGGACGTTCGGGAACGGCTTCTCTAAGCCAGTACGAGGAAGGCAAGGATCTTGTTCCGCTGTTTGAAACTATCCTTGACCACATTCCCGCTCCCGAGGGCGATCCCGACGCGCCTATGCAGATGCTTATTTCTTCCATAGACTATAACGACTATGTGGGAAGGATCGGTATCGGACGTGTGGAGCGCGGCACAATAAAGGTAAATCAGCCCGTTATTGTAGGCGATTACCACGAAAACCGAAAGCCCTTCAACAGCAAAGTTGTGACTCTTTATCAGATCGAAGGACTCAACCGCATTCCTGCCGAAGAAGCCAAGGTCGGCGATATTGTGTGGATCTCGGGAATTGAAGAAATTACCATAGGCGATACGCTTTGCGATGTGGATCATTATGAACCTGTTCCCTTTGTTAAAATTTCCGAACCGACAGTTGAAATGACATTCTCGGTAAACGACAGTCCCTTTGCAGGCAGGGAAGGAAAATTCGTCACTTCCAGACAGCTCCGCGAAAGGCTTTTCAAGGAAATACTGCGGGACGTTTCCCTGCGTGTTTCTGAGACAGAAAACACCGACAGCTTTATCGTTGCGGGACGAGGTGAGATGCACCTTTCCATTCTCATCGAAACCATGCGCCGTGAGGGCTACGAGCTTTCGGTTTCAACTCCGAGAGTGCTTTATAAGGAAATAGACGGCGTTAAGTGCGAGCCTATCGAGCGGCTTGTAATAGATGTTCCCGAGGATTCTGTGGGCGCAGTAATGGAAAAGCTTGGTTCAAGAAAAGCGGAACTTCAGTCCATGCACCCTGCGGGAAGCCGCATGAAACTTGAATTTCTCATTCCTTCAAGAGGACTTTTCGGCTACAAGTCGGAGTTTCTCACCGATACCAAGGGCGAAGGAGTCATCAGTTCGGTATTTGAAAAATATGAGCCTTACAAGGGCGAGATCCCCAGAAGAAATACAGGTTCTCTCATCTGCTTTGAAACAGGAGAAGCCGTTACTTACGGACTTTTCAACGCACAGGAGCGCGGTTCACTGTTCATAGGCGCGGGAACGCAGGTCTATGAAGGAATGGTAATAGGCGCTTCCCCCAAATCCGAAGATCTGGTCGTAAATGTCTGCAAGAAGAAACATCTTACAAATACAAGAGCAAGCGGCTCGGACGATGCCCTGCGGCTTGTTCCTCCAAGAAAACTTTCTCTTGAGGACAGTCTGGAATTTATTGCCGATGATGAACTTCTTGAAATTACCCCGAAATCAATACGCATAAGAAAGCGCATACTTGACAACGCTCTGCGGGCAAAGCAGAAAGCAAAACTTAAATAATTGCTGCGGACGGGAAGATCCCGCCCGCTGTTTATAATACGGAAGGAGTTTTTCAATGGCGGTATTCAAGCCAACATTTGCGTTAAGATCTGTTCTTGAAATAACCCCCGCGTCATTGGACGCACACGGGATAAAAGCGCTTATCCTCGATCTTGACAACACGCTTACCACGCACAATAATCCCGTTCCCGCGGACGGTGTTCTTGACTGGATCGCCGACATGAAAAGCCACGGGATAAAGCTTCTTATCGTAAGCAACAACAAGGCGGAGCGGGTGATACCTTTCGCAAAGATCCTCGGACTGCACTTTGTCCCGCGGGGAGCAAAACCGCTGCCGATAGGTTTCAACAAGGCAATACGCGAACTGAAACTCCGCAAAGATCAGGTCTGCGCTGTGGGAGATCAGATCTTTACCGATGTTATGGGAGCAAACTTTGCGGGGATACGTTCCATATTTGTTTCCCCCATCGAACCGGAAACAAGCATACCGTTCAGGATAAAACGCGCCGTGGAAAAACCCTTTCTTCCGCAGCGCTTCAACAGATTTGACTGATAAAGAGGGCAGGAAACGCAAAATGCTGTTTCCTGCCCTCAGATCATCTCAGAATTTATGCCTGCCTAATATTTCTTTTATCTTATCTTCGGATATTCCAAGTGATCTCAGCCGCAAAAGTATCTCGGAATCTCTTTCCGCTCTGCCTTCTGCTCTGCCTTTTGCAATACCTTCTGCTCTGCCTTTTGCAATACCTTCTGCTCTGCCTTCTGTTCTTGCATCGAAAAGCAGCGATCTTTCACGCAGATCTGCTTCTTCACGGATCCTTATCATCTCACGGATAGCGGCGTCATCATTCAGCTCGTAAATTGTATCAACACTCTTTTGAATTATAGGAATGTTAGTATTTTCCAAATCTTTCAACTCCTTTGAGGTATTGGCATTTATAAGCTGTAACCACAGTTTCTTGCGGTCGTTTACATCAACACTGTTTCCTACTTTGCGAAGTTCAAAGAAATACAGTGCAAGTTTATCGGAAAACAGCTCGCGTCTCGTTTTCTCATAGATCATGAACATTGACTGATATTCTTCACAGTCAAACATATTGAAGTCAAGAATATTAAGAGAGATCGTCTGATTGAGTTCAGAATAGCTTTCTCCCTTTTTTATGCCCTCACTGAACATATTCGCCCAATAGCAAAGTATGCGTTCACGATAAGCGCTTTCCTTTGCCTTCTGCATTTCAATGTCTATATCACGGGTCGTAGTGGAAAGCCTGATGTCAAGCCTTGTAAGTTTTCCGTCGGACGTTGTGGGAACGATCTCCGAATTTGCTACTCTCAGTCCCTCGATCTCCGACAATGGTATACTAAGCGTATCCGAAAGAAAATTCATAAGGATATCATCGTTACGCCCGAACAGTGCCTTGAAAATTATGTCATTTTTCGGTGAAATTATATTATGTTCCATGACGAATGACCTCCTTATCCTCTTTAATTACATTATACCACAGCATTAAAAGTTTTGCAAGCATAAAAAAACAAAAAGGACGCTGCTCGCGCAACGCCCTTTTTGTTTTCAAGAAAATCGGGAAATTTTATTATTCTCAGAAAACTCTCTTCTTAAGAATTACTGCCGATACTGCAAGAGCTGCAAATGTTACGACTACTGCAGCGGGAGCGGAAGTTTCGCTTTCTTCTTCATAAATGCCTGCGCCCGAGGAAACGTCCTCACCGTAAGCTTCATCGTCAAATACGATCACATAGTCGGAAGCGTGCTTCATTGTGAAGTCTGCAATTCCGCCTTCTACCTTGGAGCTTCCCACAAAATCGAACTTTCCATTATTGAACCAGTAGAGATTTGCATATTTTCCGTTGTACTTAGCATCAACGGGGATATTTACTACTGCGGAGAATCCGAAATCGCCGCTGTAGTTAAGCGAGAACTGGAATGTATCGTTGTCCTTTGCAACTTCTTCAAGCTGAGCTGCTGTTGCTGTCTTGGTATCAAGAACTATGCCCAGATCCATGCCTTCAGCCTTTGATAAATCAACGCCTTCGATCTCCCAAGAAGCGCCGTTTGCAAGCTTGAATTCTACACTGTCCTTGCCCGAAACAGAATCAATAACGTCCTTGGAAACTGTTGTGGAATCGCCGAGTGTAACGGAAGTGCTTCCGCTTGCTGCTGCTTCGCCTGCGCTTGCTGCAGGTGCGGATTTCTGATTGATGATAACAGGGGGCATACCGATACCCTGGTGCTTATTACTGCTTACTTTAGGAGCAACAGGTGTATCATTTTCATCGGGAGTTGTTGAAGGAGTATCGGCAGATCCGCCGGAGCTCTTCTTAGCTGTTGCTTTTGCTACCCATTTTACAAGCGTGCAGTCATTTCCTGCGACCTGTATTGATGTACCGTTAATATCTGCAAGATCTTCCTTAGTAAGTGTTACCTCACCGTTTGTTGCAGATTCCTCATGCCATTGACCTTCTTTAATGCTGCTATATCCGACTTTATTTAAATTTTCACCTGAAAATGTAATTGAAACCAACTTGGTCTGGTCAAGATCTCCGAAAAGATCATCAAATGAAACAGCTATCTGACACCAAGTATTGCCTTCTTCGATCGGCTTAGGTTCTGTCTGACCTTCATAAGTGTAAATTGTTTCTTCAGGTTCTTTTTGTTCTTCAGCAACGTTGATAATAACTTCATCAATGTTGTCCATATCGTACGGATTGCCGGGAATAAAGATCTCATATCCGATCTCAATTATAACATCATTGCCATCAGGTTTAGTGTCTGTGCCAAATCCTGATGCATCTTGAATCTCGAATGAAGATAACGGACCGCCTACCTGGCTGTAAGTCATATTACCGGCTTTTTTGAAGAATATTGCATCTTTATCCTCTTCCGCATTTTCAAATTTAGTTTTATCACCAAATTTAACAAAAAGAGTTACATCTATATCCGATGGGTTTACTTCTTCTAATGAGCAGCTTACATAATTAATGCCTTTAATGTAAAAGTCATCATTCATTACGCTTTCATATGTTGTTTCGCCGAGCTTTAGCTCTGCAACATCTACTTCCTGCCAGATACTTGCGTACTTATCAAATTCTTCAGATTCTGCGCCTTCCCATTTGGGAACGCCTACTGTCAGTTTGATCTTATCTGTAGAGAAAGGAATAGTATGGGTCTTTGCATTTTCATTTCTGTTTATCATGATAACAGTATCCTTCGGCATACTTTGTATATCAAACTTCCCGTCCGCAATACATACCTCGCACGAAATATCAGTTAATATAGCATCATTGCTTACGCTTGCCGCACCATACATATTAGAAAATAAACCTTCTATATTACTCATGCCCATATTTTGATCCCAGAAAGCAGTCTCTTTTTCTGTTCCTTTATCCATATATATCGCACGAACATGAATTATCACATCTGATGCTGTAACGCCTTCCAAGGAACATTTTTCAAACTTATATCCTTCCAATACAAGTTTTGAATTTTTTATTTCTTTGTATGTAGTTGTGTCAAAAGATATACCACTTGCAGTTAAACCGTTTAACATATTAGAAGCCTGTATTATTTTTCCATTATCTCCTATTTCCATGCTGAGTGCTATTGTTCCGTCAGGGAACTGAACGGTATGTTCTGCTACTTCATCTGATGAAGCCGGATCAAATGTTATTTTAAAAGAGATATTCATTTCCTGACCAATATCAGCATCTTTAATACCGAGAGGAAACTTTGCGAATACTTCTCCCGCCTCTTGATCTGAATCAGTTTTTATAGAAAAATATGTTTTCTGATTAGTATCAATAGTTTCAAGTCTGTCAGTATCGCCAATTTTAAATTCAGTGATTTCAATTTCCACAGCTTTATCGGCATAAGTATGTCCTTTCATACTTATCTGCAAGCCTTCTTCATTTATTCCTTCTTCTATTACTCCTCCTTTACCGGCATCGCCTATTTTTGCCCACTCATAGGTATAACTTCCCTGATGAGTTCCACTGTCAATTGGAACTTCCGTGATCCATTGCCATGCACCGGCTTCATCGCCCTGAGCAAAAAGCATTGTTCCTATTACAATACCGGAGTCAGCCGCGCTTGCCGTAAGGTTTGAAAAAGCCATTGCAGAAACTGCAAGAGCCGCCGCGGTTATCCCCGCAAGCAGTTTTTTAAGTTTCATATATTTATCCTTCTT